>CAZTOF010000687.1:0-10547 GCA_964615515.1 uncultured Gemmatimonadaceae bacterium | reverse complement strand
AGCGTCAAGCCTGCGGAGCGCGCCTTGGCGTGCCACTCGGCACGCTCCGCGTCGCTGGCGCGGACCTTCACCCAAACGGGGCGTCCGGCGCTCACGGCGCGCCGTTTCCGTTGCGGGGGTCACAGGGGGCAGAGCCCCCCGCCAGCCCCTCCGGCAGACACACGGAGTGTGGCCACGGGGGGTAGGCTGGCTGAACGACGAAACGGGCGTCAGAGAAGCCCGTGGGGGCCGCTTCCGCGACCCGGCGACCGCTGCCGCCGCCGTGGTGGCGGAGCACCTCCGCGAGCGCTTCTGGGAACCCGTTCAGATCGACCTCGCGAAGCGCGGCTGGCGGTGGGACGGAGGCCAGCGATGCCGGATCTTCCATGCACCCCGGAAGCCGGAGCGGCGAATGAACCAGCCAGCGCCGATGTCGCTGGACACGGGCCACGGTTCCGCCTTGGGGGTGGATCGACCTGGCTACTTGCGACTCCTCCGGTGCTTCGCCTCGTTCGCTCGTGCTGCCCGTCACCCTCCGGTAATCCGAAGGGCGGCACTCTACGACTTCCGCCCGCCATAGGTTTCAATCCGGCCATCGGGGACGAACGCTGCCGCTGCCGGTCCGCAACCATCCCCGAGCATTGCGGAGGCAGGTTTGGGGCCGCGCGACCGTCGCTGAGGGAAGCTGCTCACGTGCGTATTGAACTGCTGCTTGTCCTCGTCATGTCCGAACGCTGAAGACTGCTCGCAAGCCCGTCAACCTGTGGGCAATTGCCCATTGTCCGGGGACGTCTCAGGACGTGTCGCAGTGCCTCTGGCCTGTCAACGGGCCGCCGCCAGCGGCCCGGAAGACTCCTCCGTCGGGCCGGGAAGAACCCCAGGTACGCGAACGCAAGACCGTTGGCAGGATCGGCTTCAACGAGGGCGATTCCTTTCGGGGATTCGTCTGCGCCCGGGTTGCTCGTCATTCCGGCCAGCCGACCGAACAGGGAGCCGGATTCTCGCTCGGGACGCCTCGGCAGCGCGCCTCACGCGGTTTCTCCATCGGCTCAAGGCTTCCGGACTTGACGATTGGGCGAGCGGCATTACCTTCCGAGTCGCTCGGTTGGAAGCCAAGCGACCTCGACCCAAGCCCACGATGGGGCTTGGACAGATACCCTGAACCGAAATCATGGCGAAAGCGTCGAGCAACCATAGACGGCGGGGCGCCCGCGGAACGATGGTGTCGTCTCTGTCGTGGTTCGCCGTCATACTGGCTGGCCTGCTGCTGGTGGCGGGCGGCTGGTCGTTTTTCGCCGGGGACACGGGGCAATGGCGCGAGGATCTGGTAGGTCACCGGATTCCAGTTCTCGCGTC
The DNA here is from genome assembly GCA_964615515.1 of uncultured Gemmatimonadaceae bacterium. Taxonomy (GTDB): domain Bacteria; phylum Gemmatimonadota; class Gemmatimonadetes; order Longimicrobiales; family Gaopeijiaceae; genus Bin94. Next base: position 9,212 of record CAZTOF010000687.1, on the reverse strand, counting down.
CCGCGACTGGCAGGGCACTCAGATCGCGGTCACGCATCCGGCGCTGCTGTACTTCTTCACCGACGACTGTCGTTTCTGTGACCCGGCACGACAGGAACTCAACGGCTACTCGGAATCACTGGCGGATCATCCGGGTGTGCCGGTGTATGCGATCGCCAAGCCAGACTTCCCAGACGGGCTTCCGGCCCCCCGATTTCACGAGGGCGTTCGGGCCGTCCGGTTGCTGTCAGGAGACGCTTCCCTCCAGTTCTTGCGTCAAGTCCCGATCTTCGTACGCACGGCAGCAGACGGCTCGATTCTGCGGGCATACGTGGGCGTTGCTCGCGCTGGCGAAATCCGGGAGCTGCACAGGTGAGAATGGTGTTGTTTCGTGATCAGGGCAGGCGGGTCCGGGCCTGCGCTGATCCTCTTCGATACTCCCGGACACGACCGAATACCGGTCAGAGGAGAGTCACATGCGAGCAGTAAGGTTACGCTTCATCCTGTCCTTCCTCGTCGTCACTGCGGCGGCGGGTCTGTTTGCGGCGACGCCGCTCTGGGCCTGTCACGAGCCGACAGGCTGGTGCTGCGTGGGCGAGGACGAGAACGGCCACCCGTGGTGCTGCAACTTCATCGACAACGAGATCGACAGGGAGAGCTGCGGCTACAAGTAGGTGAGACGATTCGCGTTTCTCTCGGGCTCGGCGGTCTTCCTGGGTTTGGCTAGCTGGGCGATCGCTGCCCGCGCGCATCCCAAGCCAGAGCCTTCGGTGGTGAATGCTCGCGACTTGGCCACCCGGTGCGAAGAGGCTGTCGCGGACGCGCGTCCCCAAGTGCCACACCGGGCCGATTTGGAGTTGGAGCCCGGTGTGGCGTTTGGCAACGACGAAAGCCACGCATTGGGACGAGTTCTCGGTGTGGCTTGGGACGGTGTTCGCCTGCATGTTCTGGACGGAACGAGAGGTCTAGCAGTGTATGACACGCTCGGCCACCGCTTGAGTGGGTATGCAGGAATTGGCGAAGGGCCGGGAGAGCTGTGGGACCAGAGCGGGCTGCATGGATCGCGCGATGGCTATAATCAGATAGCCAGCCTGGATGACGGTTACGTGATCGTGCATGGCCGTGATCGCCTCCATCTCTTTGAGCCCAGTGGGGCGTACATTCACCGCGTCTCAAGGGGATCCGAGGTAGACGGTCTCTTCGCGGTGAGGCATGTTGCCCCGATCGACGGAAGCCGCGCTGCCGTGGCAAGAACGGGAGCGATGGCGTCTCTCCGGGCTGACAGCCTCCTGAGGGCGGAACGCCAGCTTATCGAAGTGGCCGCTGCGACGCATCAGGGCTTGGCCATTCGGCCCCTCGCCTACGCGTACGACCGCCACAGCGGCGATCGTCCCCTGGGCCGGTATCCGGCACGCGGTCCCTATGATTCATGGACGAAGCGCCTATGGGACGCTAGCGAAGGCGTTCTCACCGTCCTCCCGCTAACAGTGGCGGGTGTGTGTTATTTCCGGGTAGATGACTTGGCCCTCGCCAGCGCTGTTCGGCTCGGTGTGCGGCCGATTCCGGTAGATCGTCGGGAAAGACGCCGAGTGATCGACGAGTTGCGGGAGCGGAGCCAGCGGGTGCCGATGACCGGGGAGAGCTGGGAGGATTATTTCGGTTTCTGGCCACCCTATCTACCGATCAATCTGGACGTCGTCATGGGAACAGGCACCGTGACATGGATCGAACGGGCGGCATCTGCGGACCAGCGTGTCGTAGACCTGTATCATCCAGAGCGGGGATACCTCGGCACCACCGAATTGCCGTTTGATGGCCTTCCTTTGGGATTCGATGACCGCTGTGCATATGTGGTCACCATGGAGCCACGGGGGCGAATCGCCGCAGATGAACCGTTCTATGGGTTGCAGCGCTGGTGTCCAGCTAACGAGATCAACGGATTGGAGGGAGAGGAACAGTGAGTACCCGACTACTCGGTCGATGCTTGGCGATGAGCCTTGCCGTCCTCTGCGTGACGTGTGGAACGGAAGGTGATTCCGCTGCCGATCAGACGTCACGGTCAGACCAAGAAAGTGCGGTACAAGAAGGTGCGGCAGAACATGTGTCGACCGGACATTCGCACGGCACGGATGAGCAGAGTAGCCCTACCTTTGATCCCTCGCCTGCCCGAGCCTTCCTTCGCGACCTCGTCGTCGCTCAAACATATTTTGTGGCGGGGCACGGTCGCTATGCGACGGAGGGGGAGGAGTTGCTGGATTATGCGCGGCTCACCGTCCCGGATGGCCTCAGCATGGAGCTAGCCGCAGTTGACTCTATTGGCTTCTCGATAGTGACCTCGGCGAGCGATCCTCCTGAAGAGTGTGCCATAATGGTCGGCTCCATCGACTCACCACGAGAATACGCGACGGAGGAAGGGCGATTGCACTGTGCTGGGGATCTCTGATCTCAGTTTAGTTGAGTTCCGGGGCGTTGGCGTGGCGCTGCTACGCTTGAGGAGGTTCCCCTGAGCCCCGACGACGCGGGGAAATGGTTCCGTCCAGATTCCCGCCTTCCATCGCTGCAATCCGGTCGTTTCGAGACGACGACATCGGATACGTTCTCACGGCAAGAATGGCAGATCGTGCAGTCCTGATTGAAGTTACGTGGTTTCCTGCCGTGATTCGGTTCCCCGTGACTCTGCCGCTTCGCCAGAAACAGCGCCACCCTGCTGCGCCTCAGCAGTTCGCGCCCCGTCAGAGCCCCCGAATCCCCCGTGATCCGGTCCCGGCAGGACCCGATCCTGATCGACCTGTTGAAGCTGAACGACGCATCCATTATCTTCACCCCCGACGTGATGGCTGGTAAGTGTTCGTGATTCATCTAACACATTGAATCTAAAACACTTACCGCCTCACGTCGCCCCGCTTCCCACCCCCTCGTGAATAAGGCGGGATAGAGAACATGACTGCGTTGTGTAGTGCCTGCTACTCCAGGAAGGTCAAACGAGATTCATACAACATTCGAGTATGGCTCGCATCCCGACGGCAAGAGGACCGAGGCGATGTCTGACGTAGCAGACTTGGCCGAACGGGAATGGGGCGTGCCGGACCGGTCGGGCTCGGCACTACCCTGAGGCTTGGGAAGCTGTGTGAGCACGGAGGGGGCGCTCCGCGACCGACCAATGACCAGGATCTGGCTCCACGAGGCACGCGGCGAGGTCGTCAACGGGTCCGGCACGGCAAGGCGCGCAGAGCCCGCAATCCCGAGACTGGCGAACCGCTCGACGTGCTGTTGGTCACCTCCGGGTTCGTAGATGACATCAGCTAGCGACGAGCCGGATTGGATCTGTCTCCAGGAGGTTGCGCACAGGGCCCGGGTATTCTTCGCTGATGACGTCGACGCACTGGCGTGGCTGATCGCCCGGTTCTGCGGCCGGCACCCGGAGGCGGTCATCGGCGACCTGCCCGATCGCGCCCTATTCAATCGGGAAATGTGGCTTGACTGGGTGACGGTCGCCTACCTTCGGGAAAACCACACTCGGCACTGATGGGAGATTGCGGCCGGCCCGTGGAAGACCTCTCGCGGCATTCGCGCGGCGATGTACTTGCGCCGCACCGCTTCGCTCACACTCCTCTTTCGAAACCCGTCGATCCGCGAACCCCAGAAAGGAAGCCCCCATGACGTTGCCTACCGGCGGCTCCGACCCCGAAGTCCGATTCGAACCCGACGAGAACCCCGGCTTGCCGGTCACCATCGGATTGGCGCTGCAGTACTGTGTGCTGACCCTGGGGCCGGTCGTTCTGACCGTTGCGATCGTGGTTCGGACGGCGGGGCAGAGCGAGCTCTTCCTGTCGTGGGCGGCCTGCGCGGCGCTGCTGGTGAGCGGCATCGCGACGATGGTTCAGGCACGGCGCCTGGGCCGCCTCGGGGCGGGTTACATTCTGCTGATGGGCACGTCGGGGGCCTTCATCGCGGTGTCGGTGGCGGCGCTGGTGCAGGGCGGACCGGCGCTGCTGGCGACGCTGGTGGCGGTCTCGGCGCTTTTCCAATTCCTGCTCGCGTCGCGGCTATCCGTGCTGCGGCGGATCATCACGCCGACCGTCGCCGGGACCGTTATCATGCTGATCGCGGTAACGGTGATGCCGCTGATCCTCGACTTGATCGAGCGGGTGCCCGAGGGAGTGCCGCCGACGGCCGGGGCGGTCACGGCTGTGGTGACCCTGGGTGTCACCATGGTGATCGTGCTGCGCGCCGCAGGGGCGATGCGGCTGTGGGGTCCGGTGATCGGGATCGTGGCCGGGAGCGTGGTCGCCGGCTTCTTCGGCCTCTTCTCGTGGGATGCGGTGGCCGCGGCACCTTGGTTCGGACTGCCTGTCGCGGGCTGGCCGGGATTCGACTTCAGCTTCGGGCCCGTGTTCTGGGCGCTGCTTCCGGCGTTCGTGTTCGTCACGCTGGTGGGGGCGATCGAGACCATCGGCGATGCCGTGGCCGTGCAGCGCGTGTCGTGGCGGAAGGAACGGGCCACGGACTTTCGCGGGGTGCAGGGGGCGGTCATGGCGGACGGCCTCGGCAACCTCCTGTCGGGACTCCTCGCCACGGTGCCCAACACGACCTATTCGAGCAGCGTTGCGATTGTGGAGATCACGGGGGTGGCCGCGCGGCGGGTCGGTGTAGCCATCGGCCTGGGGTTCTGCACGCTGGCCCTTCTGCCCAAGCTGGTCGCGGTGATTCTCTCGATCCCCGACGCGATTATCGGCACCTACGTGATCGTGTTGATCGCGATCCTCTTCGTCCTGGGCATGCGCATTGTGGTGGCGGACGGCATGAACTACCAGAAGGCGGCCATCGTGGGAGTCTCGTTCTGGGTCGGCTACGGCTTCCAGAGCGGCGGCATGTTCGTCGACCAGATGCACCCCTTCCTGGCCGGGATGCTCGGGAACGGAATGACTTCGGGCGGGTTGGCGGCGCTCGCGCTGTCGGTGTTCCTCGAGCTCGCCGGTCCGCGCCGCAAGCGTCTGGTGACCGAACTCGGCGTGGACGCGCTGCCCGGGATCAGGGCGTTCATCGAGAGTTCCGCGGCGGGTGCGGGATGGGACGGCGACATGCTCCAACGTGTGCAGCTGGCCTCGGAGGAGGCGATGGTGAGCCTCATGGGCGACGGGGGCGACGACGTCGGCCCGGCGCGGCGGCTGCGACTCAGCGTGCGCTGCGAGCGCAGGGCCGCGGAACTGGAGTTCCTTGCCGTGTCGGGGGAGGGGAACCTGGAGGACCGGATGACCCTGGCCGGACAGCACCTGGTCGAGATCGAGGGCCAGCAAGACTTCTCGTTGCGGCTCCTGCGCCACCTGGCCGGGTCGATCCGGCACCAGAAGTACCACGATACGGATATTCTCATGGTGCGGGTGGAGGCGCCGACGGCGTAGGGGTCCGTCGCAGCGGGTCGACTCCAAACAGCTCTTGAGACGTTGCGCTGGGCGGACAGTCCTCGCACAGCGGCTGCTCGGACGGAAGGGGCCCTCCCCCATGACCTTGCGGCGAGGGCCATCCCCCTCCAATACCGTTTTTTTTCGGATATCGGCGGAATATCGGTCATCGGACAAAATGCATCGGCGAACAATGACACTTGAACAGCTATTTTTTGTTGGACTTCAGTGCGAGATCTGCTCTTCTCAACTGAAAAGAGACGGAAGGTGAGAGGGTGAGTGAAGGGTTAAGTAAGTAGCCCAAGAGGAAGCTCAAGATGCGTTTGCCGAGAGCCATGGCACCCGTTTTGGTCGTCGGTTTGTTGGCCTGCGACGACCCGGTCCCTCCCCCAGTGCCGACGACAGTAACCGTATCCCCTTCCTGGGCCGATCTGGGGGCGGTTGGGGAGACCGTCAAGTTGACGGCAACGGTCAAGGACCAGAACGGCAACACGATGGCGGATGTGGCCGTCACCTGGTCGTCCGGCGCGAGAGCGATCGCCACCGTTGACGCGGCGGGCCTGGTGACGGCAGCCGGGAACGGACGCGCCACGATCACAGCGAAAGCCGAAACCGCTTCGGGCGACGCGGCGGTCACAGTCGAACAGGTTCCGGCAGCCGTCGCACTTGTTCCGGACTCGCTCGGGTTCTCGGCCCTCGGGGACTCAGACGAATTCATGGCCACCGTTACCGACGCCAACGGGCATACCATCGAAGGAGCAGCCGTCACTTGGTCCAGCGGGGATCCCGCTGTTGCCCGCGTTGACCAGGACGGCTTGGTCGGCTCAACCGGAAACGGTCGCACCGCGATCACGGCGAGGGCGGGAGCCGCGACGGGCAGTGCGCCGGTCACCGTCGAGCAGATTCCAGCGGACGTAATGCTTGATCCGGATTCGCTCGCCTTCGCGGCGCTCGGAGACACGGCCACGCTCGCGGCCACCGTGCTGGACGCCAACGGCCATGCCATCGAGGGGGCGACCGTTGTCTGGTCCAACGGCGATCCCGGCGTCGCCACTGTCAACGCGAACGGCCTGGTTACCGCCGCCGGCAACGGCCGTGCGACGATCACCGCGACATCCGGGAAAGCGGCGGGCACCGTGGCCGTCACAGTCGACCAGGTACCCTCGGCCATCGTGCTTGCTCCGGACTCGCTGGCGTTTGCGGCACTCGGAGACACCGCCACTGTCGCGGCCACCGTGCTGGATGCCAACGGTCACGCCGTCGAAAGTGCCGCCGTACAGTGGGCGAGCGAGGACCCCACTGTTGCCACTGTCAACGCGAACGGCCTCGTGACCGCCGCTGGCAACGGGCGCGCGACGATTCACGCGACATCCGGAAAAGCGGCGATCACGGCGGCGGTAACCGTCGGACAGGTGGTGGTGGAGATCGCCCTCGAGCCGGCCTCCCTCAGCTTCACGGTGGTCGGGGACACGGCCCGGTTCGTCGCTACCGCTATCGACGCCAACGGTTACATCATCAACGGCGCAGTCTTCACGTGGTCCAGCAGCGATCACAAGATCGCCACCGTGGATGCCACGGGCCTGGTAACCACCGCTGCCAACGGGCTCGCAGCGATCACAGCGACGTCCGGAGACGTGTCGGCCACCGCCGAGGTCACCGTTCAGCAAGCTCCGGCGACCGTTGTGGTCGCCCCGGATTCGCTCGCCTTCACGGCGCTCGGAGACACGGCCACGCTCGCGGCCACCGTGCTGGACGCCAACGGGCACGCCATCGAGGGCGCAGCCGTCACCTGGTCCAGCGACGATGCGACGATTGCCACCGTCAACGCCTCCGGCTCGGTCACCGCCACCAGCAACGGTTACGCGACAGTCACCGCAATGTCGGGGGGGGCGGCGGGCACCGCGGCAGTGACGGTGGAACAGGAAGCGGATTCGGTCGCCGTATCGCCGGCCGCCGCCACGATCGCGACTGGCGCCACCCTGCGCTTGACGGCTCGGGCATTCGATGCGAACGGCCATGGGGTAGCCGGCGCGCGATTCACATGGCGGTCAAGCGATGCATCTATCGCGAGCGTGGACGGAACCGGGCTCGTGCGGGGAACGGGCGAGGGAACGGCCGCGGTCACCGCGCAAAGCGGCAATGCCCGGGGAAGCGCCGAAGTCACCGTGGGGAACCCGGACCGGGCCGTGCTGGTCGCGTTTTACCATTCCACAGGCGGCGACCGGTGGGCCAACAACAGCAACTGGCTTCAAGACACGCCCTTGGGGCAGTGGCACGGGGTCAGCACTGATCAAAGGGGGTACGTCAGAACCTTGGAGCTTCCAGGAAACGGCCTGGCCGGGAGTATCCCGCCCGAACTCGGCAACCTCACGAACCTGGAACGGCTGTCGCTGTCAGGCAACGATCTGACCGGCGCGATCCCATCCGAACTCGGTCACCTCGACAGCCTGCGGTACCTGTACCTCGACCACAACGACCTGAGCGGTTCGATCCCATCCGAACTCGGTGACCTCGACAGTCTGCGGAACCTGTACCTCAACCGCAACGACCTGGTTGGAAACATTCCACCAGCGTTCAGCGGGCTCGAAGATCTGCAGCACCTGCAGCTGAATCACAACTCCTCGATGGCCGGGGCCCTGTCACCGACGCTAACCGCCATGGCCGGGCTCGATCTCCTGGCAGCGGGAGGTACGGAGCTGTGCGCGCAGACCAGCAATCCGAGTGTGCGCTCGTGGCTCGACAAAATACCCGCAAAGCGGATCGACTCATGCACCCCCTCGGACGCCTATCTGGTCCAGGCGGTGCAGTCACGGCACGAACACGAGAGGGTACAAATGGTCGCGGGTGAGGCGGCGCTCCTCCGGGTGTTCCTGGTCGCCGCGAAGAAGACGAACGTACACATCCCGGACGTCGTGGCGAAGTTCTTCCTGTCCGGCTTCCAGGTCCGGGAGGTCAGTATCCCGGGAAAACCCACGGCCATCCCCACGGTCGTTGACGAAGGCGATCTATCGAAGTCCGTCAACGCGGTGGTACCCGCAGATATCGTCAAGCCGGGACTCGAAGTGGTCATCGAGGTCGATCCGGTCGACGCGTCGCTGGGCGTGCCCAGGCGCATCCCGGCCACTGGCCGGTTGAAGATCCCGGTGTCCGCCGTGCCGTCATTGGAGCTGACGCTGATCCCGTTCTTGTACGATCAGGATCCCGACAGCTCAATCATCTCAACGATCGATGGCATGGCCCGGGATCCCGAGGGCCACAAGCTCTTGCAACATACGCGCGACTTGCTGCCGGTCGACACGATAGATGTGACAGCCCACCTGCCGGTGACGATCGACAGCCGGCGCGGCTTCGCGGTCCTCTATGCGACCCTGGCGATTCGCGCAAGCGAGGGAGGCAGCGGTCACTGGAAGGGCATGATGCCGTGGTTCAGCGACGTGGGTGGCGTGGCCTATCGGCCCGGCTGGGTCAGCGCCTCCAATGCGAACTCCGACGTCATAGCGCACGAGCTCGGGCACAACATGAACCTGCGTCACGCGCCCTGCGGTCGCGGCGTCTTCCCTGCGGGCACAGATCCAAATTTTCCCGACGAGCGCGGCCGCATAGGCTCTTGGGGATACGACTTCAGAACCAAGCAAGTGGTGCCTCCCACGCGCCCGGACCTGATGAGCTATTGTGGCCCTTCCGACGGGATCAGCGGGTTTCACTTTGGCAGGGCGCGCCACCACCGTCTGGGGCTGCCACAACCGTGGCCTGACAAGCCCGCCGCCCGATCGCTCCTCCTATGGGGTGGCAGGCTCTTCACCTGTCGTGGTGGGTGGGGAGCATCCGAAG
>CAZTOF010000686.1:0-1905 GCA_964615515.1 uncultured Gemmatimonadaceae bacterium | reverse complement strand
GGATGGGCGGTGTATGGCCAAGGTCTCCGTCCATGAGCACGAGGACGGTGGCTTTGCGGTCTTCCACGGGACCCTGAGGCTGGGCCGCTACGACGCTGGCGGCCGAAGGCTGGACACTGCCGGGGCGGCCGCGTGAGAGCTTCCGCCGCGGACATTCACTTCACTCATGTGCTCCGAAAACCGGACATTCCATTTGCTCCCGACAAACGGTTGCGCGCGTGTTGACAGCGAGGGCCGAAGGTGTCAAGTTAAGGATCCAAGAGTACTCTCCCGGGGGAACGGGTGCGCCCGTGGTGTGGAGCGTGGTGCCTTGCTCGCCGGCCCACTACGCCGGATTGGAGCCGGGTGATCTCCTCCTCCGGATCAACGGGTGGGACGCTCGGGAGAACGACCCGTTCCGAGGTGGCGAGGGAACCGACTATCGAGTGGATGTCGACCGTGGCGGAAAGCAGCTCACGGTCACGTTCACGTCGGTCCGGCGCCCGGAAAGCACGCTCCGAGCTGTCACGGAGGCTCCGGTCGGCAGCCCGTCCGATTGGAACTGTCCGGCGCTTCCTCGTCGGGGTCGTGTCTCTCCGGCGCTTTGACCGGGAGGCTCGTTGGACCCGCTGCGGCAGGGACGGCCGGCGCTGGGGCGGTGCTTGCCATCCTTGCCTGGTTGGTGGCGTGCGCCGACAACCTCTCCGTCGGAGCCGTACAGGTGGACACTCTGGCGGGGGGAAGAATCGTCGTGACCAACCCCGACGCGGCGTATATCAGGAACGGCTGACGGCGTTCGATTCGGCGGCGAGTGTTCGGGCGACCCATTCGCTAGGAGCCTCCATGGCTGCCAGCCTGCCCTGGCCGCTGACGGTGGACGCAGACGGCGCGCTGCACTGGTGGGACCCTGCGGAGCGTAAGCTCGTGAAGTTCGGCATGGACCACCGGCTTGTCCCGCTCGACACCGCATGGGTGCCGCAGCTACAGGCTGAACTGGCAACGCAGACGGACGGGGATCTCACGATGCTCTTTCCCGTACCCGAATCCCCCTCGATTGAATGGGCCGTAGACCGCGAAGGACACTTGTGGCTCGCCAACACGTCGGTGTTCGAACTGCACGAGACGACGTACGACGGAGACACGGTTCGCACCGTGCGCCTGGATCGTTCGCCGTCCAGGCTGAAGGGCCGGGAGCGAGACAGCATCGCCACCGCCCACGGTGTTGTGGCCAGCGCGCTGCCAAGATACAAGAAGCTGTTCGGCGGGTTCCGGGTGGACGCCAACGGCTGGATCTGGGTAACGCGGAGCATAACCCCCAGACACGTCTGGGACGTATTCGACGAGACGGGTCGCTACATCGGACCCATCGTGTCACCCGTACCCATCAGGAACAGGCCGTTCCCCGTTTTCGGTGCAGGAACGGTGACCGCCGTCGCGGAGGACGAACTCGGCGTTCAGTATGTTGTCCGGCTGCGCGCAATGTACTGATGGACCCGTTGGGTGGCGCTGGCGAGAAGAGATGATCGGGTTGCCGATGCCAAATCCTCCGAGTGCGCCGGCGAGCAGGAGAGGTGCCAAGACTATCGTCTCCCGTGCCGAAAGCAAGAGCACATCGAATACCCGCCGAGGGCTGTTGGAATCCGCGCGCGTGGGCCCGCGACCGGCGCGTTCGACGAGTCGAGCCGGATCCGGCGCTTCCTGCGGTGTTCGCGACCGCCGTCAGCGATCGGTCACCCGACCCGATGGCCTTGGGGACGCGCCCCCCTACCCCATCGGGATCCTGATGCCCTTCGCCCGCGCGGTGGCCAGCGCCTCGTCGTAGCCGGCGTCCGCGTGCCTGGCCACACCCAGCCCGGGGTCGTTGGTGAGCACCCGCTCGATACGGGTGCGCATCTCCGCCGTTCCATCCGCCACCAAGACCTGCCC
>CAZTOF010000685.1:0-1553 GCA_964615515.1 uncultured Gemmatimonadaceae bacterium | reverse complement strand
GGATCTGGAAACCGGTGTCGATTCGCCAGACGTGGACGAGGAACCGCTGGAGGGCCGTGCGGCCGTTGGGGTCGGAGGCGATGACCGTGATGGTGACCGTGCCCCGGCCCCGGCCCTCCACCTCCAGGAGGTCGCCGCGCATGGCCGCAGTCGCGATGCCCGAATTCGATGTGCCCGCCGAGTAGGTGAGGGAAAGCCCGCCGGGATGCGTGAAGTACCCGGCCATCTCGACTTCGAGCACGTCGCCGGCCATGAGGCTGTCGTCCGGGACCTCGCCCACGGCCTCCGGTCCGACCGGTGGCTCGGAGACCTCCACCTCGGCGGACTGGGTGGCCGAGAGGCCGCTGGGGTCGGTTGCGGTGATGGTGAGGGTGGTCGTGCCGGCTGCTACGCCCCGCACCATGACGGCGTCCGCCGTGACGGACGCTGTTGCGATGCTCGCGTCGACCGTCCCCGCGCGGTAACTGAGGGCTTCGTCGTCGGGATCCCGGAAATAGGACGGGGCGGACAGAACTTCGATGCCCCCCGCTTCGATGGACAGGCTGGGGAGGACGCCGACCGCGACCGGGGCGCTGCCTCGGGACAGGATCGTCACGGAGAAAGTCTCTTCGACCGAGAGCCCCCGTGAATCGGTGGCGGTCACGGTTACGCGGGCGCTCCCCTCGGCGACGCCGGTCAGGGCGACATCGCTCGCCGCAGCGGCGACCGTGACGATGGCCGGGTCCGAGGAGGCGGCGGTGAAGACGAGGCTGCCCCCGCCGGGGTCCTGGAAGTTGTCGGCCACCGACACGGTTCGGGTGCGGCCTACCTCCACGTTCTGGTCCGGGATCGGAACCGCGGCGACCGGGCCGTGGCCCGGGGCCACGACCGTGACCGGCGTGCTCAGGGTGGCCGAGTGGTTGTCGGGATCCCTGGCCGTCACCGTCAGGGTGGTCTGGCCGGCCGCCACGCCCGTGAGCGTGATCAGGGCTCCCGACACCTGGGCCCGGGCTATGCCCGCATCTCCGGTGGTGGCGCCGTAGCCGAGGGGATCGCCGTTGGGGTCCTGGAAGTAGCGGGAGACCACCACCGTGCGCCGGCTGCCCGCGGCGACGGTCTGCCCGGGGATTTCGCCGACGGCCCGGGGCGAGTCGCCGTGTCCGGCGACCACGATGCGCGAGGTCTGGGTGGCCGCGAGCCCTTCGGGGTCGGTGGCCGTGAGCGTCAGGGTGGTCAGGCCGTCCGCGACGCCCGTCAGCGTAACCAGGTTGCCGCGCGCGGTGGCCGTCGCGACGCCGGGGTCGGAGGTGGCGGCGGTGTAGATGAGCTCGTCGCGGTCGGGGTCGCGGAAGTAGCGGTTGACCGGCAGCGTCAGCCTTTCGCCGCGACGGAGCTCGAGATCCGGGAAGGTGCCGGCCGCGACCGGCGCGCGGTTTTCCACGGTCACGGTGAAGGACTGGGTGGCCGTGAGGCTGTCCGGGTCGGTGGCGGTGACGGTGACCTCGACCTCGCCCACCGACCAGGCGGTGAGGACGAGGTCGCTCCCGTCGACGCGGACCCGCACGACCCAGGGG
>CAZTOF010000684.1:0-1991 GCA_964615515.1 uncultured Gemmatimonadaceae bacterium | reverse complement strand
GTGGCGGGGGGTGGCGGGGTGGCCGACCGGTTTCCGGAAGCGCGCGCGGCGTCCCCGGTCTGCGGCTGCGCGGACTGGGACGGGGCTTCGCGGCCTTCACCGCCTGTTCGGTGATCTTCGAACTCGGCAACTCCGCCGACGCCTTCCTCGTGCTGAGGGCGCAGGAGCGGGGACTGTCGGTCGCCGGGATCCTGTGGCTGCTGCTCGCCTTCAACGTGGTCTACACGGTGGTGTCCACCCCCGCCGGGTCGCTGGCCGACCGGATCCCCAGAAAGCGGGTGGTGGCGGTCGCGTGGGGACTCTACGCGCTCATCTACCTCGGCTTCGCACTTGCCGACACCACCACGCACGTCACCGTGCTGTACCTGATGTACGGCTGCTACCACGGCCTCGTGGCGGGCGCGGCCAAGGCCCTGGTGGCCGACCTCGTGCCGGCTTCGCAGCGCGGAACGGCCTACGGCGGGTACGCCGCCGCGATCGGTCTCGCCACCCTGCCGGCGTCGCTGCTCGCGGGCGTGCTCTGGGAAGGACTCTTCGCATGGCAGGGGTTCGGCCCCGCCGCCCCCTTCGTCTTCGGCGCCGCCATGGCGGCGGTCGCGGCGGCGCTTCTGCTGGTCCTGGTACCCGGCGAACGGGTCAGCGGCGCGGATTGAGCGCGGGCGGTCACGCGGTCAGGCCCGAAAGCCCGCGAAAAGTCCCCACGGTCATCGGCCCCCTCGCGGCCCGGGCGGCATTGCCTCTACGGCGGCAGGAAGCGCACCAGCACCGGAAAGTGGTCGCTGGTGGTCTCGGCATAGTTGGGAATGTACTCGTCCACTCGGTAGGCCAGCGCCGAATCCTCCTCGTAGTCCTCCATCACCTCGTCCGACCCGAGGATGTGATCGATCATGTCGTCGTAGCGCACATGCGACCTGTCACCCTTCTCGCTCAGTTCGGCGGTGGGGAAGATCCACTCGGTCGAGTCGACCACGAAGTTGCGGAAGGGGGAGTCGCGCCCTTCGGTGATCGATTCGTCGACGTCGTCGTTCCAGTCGCCGACAACCAGGACCAGATCATCGGCCAATGTGGAGTCGACGTAGGCCTTCAGCTCCCTGGAGGCCGCGGTGCGCTTTCTGTAGGATGCGGTGTCATCACCCGCCTTCAGGTGCATCACGATGATGACCGCGTCCCGGGTCGCGCCTTTCTGCGTAAGCCGGACTTGGAGCTCGAGAGGCGGCCGGCCCGCGAAGTCGCTGTCGAACCGGGTCAGGATCAGCCTGGCGCTGGTGATCCTCACCATCGAGGTCTTGAAGACGACTCCGACCTTCTGCTCGCCGCCCGTGTAGTAGTCCGATCCGTGCGTGACCGTCGAGTCGTTGGCCAGGAGCCCGTCGTAGCCCGGCAGATGAGTCAGGAGCGTGTCGAAGACGGCGTTGCTGGTCGCCTCCTGGATGCCCCACAGGTCAGCGTCGGTCCCCTTGATGACGTCGCGGATGCGGGCCATCTGCAGCTTCTCGTCGTCCGGTCCGGCATTCTTCGAGCCGAAGTACAGCAGATTCCAGGTCGCCACGTCGAGGGTGGAGTCGGTTCCCTGCTCGGGTATGTCTATGGGCTCGGGCAGCGTGTCCGGATCCGGATCCGGTTCGATGGGCGAGCCGGGGCCGCACGCGGCGAGGAGGAGCAGCAGCGCGTTCGAAGTCAGTGCGCGGCGAAAGGGATTTCTCGTCGAGACGGTCATTCCATGTATCTATCTCCCACGGGCGGCAAACCGGTGTCGGAAATGTGACCTCTCGCGCGGTGGCTGGCAAACCTCGGGATTGACCCGCCTCGGGTTGGGCAGACGACGGGAACCGCCGACCGGGCGCGGCAATGCCGTCCGGGGTGGCTTCCCCCACGGTGCGTCGTTGACCCAACGCCTCCATATTCCCTCCCGATGGCAGTCACGCACACCCCCACAGCCACGAACCGGAGAAACCCCATGACCCGCCCCCTCACCCGCCTCCTCTCCCTGC
>CAZTOF010000683.1:0-4298 GCA_964615515.1 uncultured Gemmatimonadaceae bacterium | reverse complement strand
CCCCAGGACCCGGACCCGGCACCCCTGACCTCACAGCAGGGCGAACCGGACCCGGACACGACCATCACCGCCCCGGTACCCGGCTCCACCCTTTCCGTCCATCTCCTGACAATGGAGGCGGGAGACCGGGTCTGGGAGGTGTTCGGCCACAACGCCCTGGTGATCCGCGACTCGGAAACAGGTTTCGAAGCGGCGTACAACTACGGTATTTTCGACGTCTTCTCGGCGGGATTCTACCCCCGCTTTCTCAAGGGACGGATGATGTACATGGTGCGAGCCCAGCGGCTCGGTGCGATGCTCGCCTACTACCGCAATCACAACCGCAGGGTGTGGGCTCAGGAACTGGACCTTGAACCGGACCGCAAGGCGCGCCTGGCGCAACTCCTCGCGACCGCGGTCCTTCCCGAAAACTACATCTACCCCTACCAGTACTACCTCAACAACTGCTCCACCAAGCTCCGCGACGCCCTTGACACCGTCCTGGACGGAGCCCTGCGAGCCGCAACCGACGGCCCGCCGACCGGAGCGACTTGGAGGCGGCACACCCGGCGCCTGACCGCCACCCACCCCCTCGGCTACCTCGGCATCGACCTCGTCCTGGGCCCGAAGGGCGACGAACTCACGAACCGGTGGCAGGAGATGTGGATCCCCATGAAGCTGCGGGACACCGCCGGCGCGCTGTTCCTGACCCGTGCCGACGGCAGCCGGACCCCCCTGGTGCGCTCGGAGGAGATTTGGGTCGACTCCACCCGCGAACCCGAACCCGTCGCCGCTCCATCGCTCACATCGCTCTTTCTCCTCGTCGGCCTGGCGACCGCTCTCATCCTGACGTTCCTCGGATACGCGGCGGCGGCCGGTTCCGCCCCGGGCCGTTTCGCGCTGGGACTGTGCGGCCTTCTGTGGGGCGGCTTCTGCTTCGTGGCCGGCGTGACCATGATCGTCATGTACTGGACCGACCACGAGTTCATGTACTGGAACCAGAGCGTGCTTCTGTTCAGCCCGCTGGGTGCAGGCGTGGCGGCCGGACTCCTCCGGGTCGTGCGGAAGGGGCGGACGGGGCTGTGGGGGCGCAGGTTCGTACTGGGATCGCTGGTGCTGGCCGTCGCGGCCCTGATTCTGAACCTGATCCCGGCGACGATGTCGGGGAACCGGGAGATGATCGCCTTCGCGCTGCCCGTTCACCTGTCCCTGTGCTGGGTGATGCTGGGCATCCACCGAATGGAGCACGCCCTGGTCTACGGCGACTCGGTTTCGGGCTAGCCCGCTTGCGGACAAGACCGGGGTCACCGCGAGTCGAGCCGGCGCTCGCGCACGGCTGAGGCGTCACCACTCACTGCCCAGAAAGCGCGCCAGCGCCCGAAAGGCCCGGCCTCGGTGGCTGCGCTCGTTCTTCTCTCCGGCGGTGAGTTCGGCGTAGGTGCGCCCCGCCTCCTCGTCGAAGAAGATGGGGTCGTAGCCGAACCCCCCGGTGCCGCGCGGCCGCTCGAGAATCCGCCCCGGGGCCTCGCCGCGGAAGTGGGCGGTCCGGCCGGTGGCCGGATCGAAGAAGCTGGCCACGCACACGTAGCGGGCCCCGCGCTCCGCGGGCGGCAGGCCGCGCAAACACTCCACAAGATGCCGGTTGTTGGCCTCGTCCCGCGGGAGACCGGGATAGCGTTCCCGGGGGGCGAAGCGCTTGGTGCGCACTCCAGGACGCCCGCCCAGCGCGTCCACCGCCAGGCCGGAGTCGTCGGCGACCGTGGCCAGACCGGAGAGTCGCGCGAAATACCGGGCCTTCGAGGCGGCGTTCTCCTCGAAGGTGTCGAAGGGTTCGAGCGACTCCTCCGCCGGAGAATGGGCGATGGACTCGCTCTCGAGTGTGACGAGGCGCAGTCCTTCGACGGCCGCGGCCAGAATTTGGACCGCCTCCCCCGCCTTGTGCGTGCTGCGCGTGGCCAGCAGGACCTTCACGGCCCGCCGTCCGCTCCACGGCCCCGGATCCGCTCCACCAGGGCGCTCGTGGAATGGCCGGGAAGGAGCGGCACGATCACGACCCGCCCCCCGCGCGCCCTTACGGCGCCGGCCCCCGGCAACTCGTCGGCCGTGTAGTCGCCCCCCTTGACCAGGAAGTCGGGCTGCAGCTCGGCGATGAGGTCCGCGGGCGTGTCCTCGTCGAAGAGCGTGACCCAGTCCACGCACTCCAGCGCGGCCACCACCGCGGCGCGGGCGTCCTGGCCCACGAGCGGCCGGTCGCCGCCCTTCCCCAGCCGCCGTACGGACGCGTCGGTGTTGACGGCCACCAGCAGCGCATCGCCCAGCCGCCGCGCCCGCTCCAGGCAGTCGACGTGGCCGGCGTGCAGCAGGTCGAAGCACCCGTTCGTGAAGACCAGCCGCAACGAACGTCCCGGCCCCAGCCGTCTCACCGCTTCGGCGCGGCCGAGGATCTTGTCCCCCCCGGAGCGCGCGCTCACCGGCCACCGTCCAGGCCCGGGCGCACGCCCCCCCTTCGGCCCGTCACAGGAACTGCAGGAACAGGAAGGCCGCCAGCAGGATGGACACCCACAGCACCATGCTCCCTGCCGGCCACGTGCGAGCCAGAATCCCCCGCGGGCCATGCGTCCGGAAGGCCCCTCGCAGCGTCCTGTCCACCGTGTCAAGCACCCTCTCCCGGAAGACCCCGTCGATGGCCGCCGCCACCGAACCCGTCCACCGCGTCACCCTCACGGCCCCCCGCCGGTACATCCAGTCCACGTCCAGATTCACGGACGGGATCTCGGCCGGGTAGAGCTTCCACAGGTGGAAGGCGGCGACCGCCCCGATGGCGAAGCAGAGCAGCTGGATCTGGGTGAGTACGTGTGTATATGTGTATGGCTCATAGTCGACGGGGTACGGAAGCAGCCCGTAGAGCAGACCGGGCCATATGCCGATCCCGAGGCACACCGCCGCCCCGATCCCCATCGCCAACAGCATGTTGAGAGGCGCTTCCCGGGTGCGGATCCCCGAATCCTGGGCGAAGAAGGCGAAGTAGGGGATCTTGATGCCGGCGTGCTCGACCACGCCCGCCGACGCGAGGAGCATGAACGGCCAGACCCAGTAGTGGTGCCCTTCCAGCAGCGACGACATGATCATGCTCTTCGACACGAAACCGTTGAAGAGCGGCACGGCGGAGATCGAGGCCGCGCCCACGATGCAGAACGCCGTCGTCCAGGGCATCGAGCGCCACAGTCCGCCGAGATCGGAGGCCCTCGTCTTCCCCGTGACGTACATGACCGCGCCCATCGACATGAAGAGCAGCTGCTTGAAGATGACGTGGTTGAAGACCTGTGCCACCACGCCGTTGATGGCCAGCGTCGAACCGACTCCGATCCCGCACACCATGAATCCGATCTGGTTGATCATCGAATAGCTCAACGTGCGCCTGAGATCGTTCTCGATGACGGCGTAGAAGATCGGAAAGCACGCCATCGCCGCGCCGATGTAGATCAGGTACTCCTCGCCCGGGAAGCCGCGCGCGAGCGCATACACCGCCGTCTTCGTCGTGAAGGTGCTCAGGAAGACGGTGCCGGTGGGGGTGCCCTCCGGGTAGGCGTCGACCAGCCAGGTGTGCAGGAGCGGGAAGGCGGCCTTGACTCCGAACGCCAGGAAGACCAGCCACGCGGCGAGTCCCCGCAGTTCCATCTGGCCGAAGTCGAGGCTTCCGGTACCGTGGGCGTGAACCATCGCGCCCGCCAGGAGGACCACTCCCGACCCGACGTGCACGATCAGGTAGCGCATCCCCGCCGCGATGGCCCGCGGGGTGCCCCGGGCCCAGATCAGGAAGACGGAGCTGACCCCGAGCAGTTCCCAGAAGACGAAGAGGGTGATGAAGTCCCCGGCGAAGACGGCGCCCAGCCCGCTGCCCGCGTACACCACCGCCGAAGCGTACTGGACGCTGGGACGGTCGCCCTTGCCGAGGTGCAGCGAGTAGACGATCCCGATGAAGGCCGCAAGGTGGAAGAGGTAGCCGAAGAGGAGGCTGAGCCGGTCGACGGTCCGGACGGGGGTGAGCGTGTATCCCAGGAACTCGTACTGAAGCTGGTATCCCTCCGGCAGACCCCAGAGGTTGAGTGCGCCCGCCACCGGGATCAGGAGGAGCCACGCCGCGCGGACCATGGGGACGCGGCGCAGGAACGGCACCACCAGCGCCCCGGCGAGGAAGATCAGGAACGGAGGGACGCTACTCATCGTCGTAGTAGTCCTCCCTGCGCATGACGAGCCGCCTGAGCCCCTTGGCGGCCAGGATCAGCAGCGAGATGCCGGCGAAGCCGAAGAGCGGGTAC
>CAZTOF010000682.1:0-3006 GCA_964615515.1 uncultured Gemmatimonadaceae bacterium | reverse complement strand
GGCTGCTGGACTTCCTTGCGGGAATCCTCCGGGTTCCCGTCACGCGGCCCGAGATGGTCGAGACCACGGCGCTGGGGGCGGCCGGCCTGGCCGGGTTGCACGCGGGGGTGTGGGACCGGCCGGAAGACTTCGCCGCCGCGTTCACGTCCGGCCGCACCTTTGCACCCGAACTGGGCGCCGAAGAGCGCGAGACGCTGGTTGCCGGGTGGGAGGCGGCGGTGGGGGGGGCTCTCGAGGTGGCGGCCGGGAGCTGAGCAGCTCCCATGGAGGCGGAGCTATCCGCGGACTGTCGGCGGAAGCCGGCCGCTCAACAGAATAGACGCCGAGACCCACCTGCCGAGATGCCACGACACCCTGCCCTTCAGGCGCCGGACTGCTAGATTGATGTGGCCACGCTGGTGGCCAGCGACGAGGTACCCGAACGCGGGTCTCCCGACAGGGGCCGGAGCGAAATCGAAATGAAAAACGGACGTTTTTTCGTGGGCCTGGTCGGCGTGGCGGCTGTCGTGGCCTACCTGATGTGGACCGGGATCAACGACAGCATGGTGTACTACCTCACCCCGGTGGAGCTGATGGAGCGGGTCGGGGCCGATCCCACCTTCCACGATGTCGGGGTGAAGGTCAGCGGCCGGGTCGTCGAGGGATCCTGGTCGCGCGAGGACGGGACCCGGGGCGCCCACGAGTTCATGGTCGCCGACCTGGAGGACACCGGGGTGACCTTCGCCGTGCGCTATGACGACATCGTCCCGGACACCTTCAACGACCGGGCCGAAGTCGTCGTCGAAGGCCGTTACGGAGCCGACGGGGTCTTCCGCGCCCACACCGTGCTGACCAAGTGCGGCAGCCGCTTCGAGGCGGCCAAGGAGGAGCTGGTGGCCCGTGGATAAGCGCCTTTCCGGCCCGGCGCCGCACCGCTCCCGGTGCTCGGGGGGCTTCATCCATGGAATGCTGACAGCGTGACGGTCCTGGGCGAGCTCGCCCTCTGGATCGCCCTTCCCGTTGCGCTCTGGGGGGCGGTCGTGTCCTTCGCCGGGGGCCGGTTCGGACGGAGCGACCTGGTCCTGAGCGGCGAACGCACGGTCCATGTGGTCACCCTCCTGCTGGTCCTGGTTTCGGCGGGCATCATCGCCGCATTCGTGGGCAACCGGTACGAGTACTTCTACGTCGTGAACTACTCGAACCGCGAACTCGACACCTACTTCAAGGTTGCGGGACTCTGGGCCGGGCAGCGCGGCTCGCTGGTCTTCTGGACGGTCCTGCTCTCCGGCTTCTCCTCGATCGCCGTCTTCCGCAACCGGCGCCGCAACCGGGAGTTCATGCCGTATGTGAGCGGCACCCTGCTGGGCATCCTCTCCTTCCTCCTGATGGTCCTCCTCTTCGCCGACGTCAACCCCTTCGAACGGCTGGGGTTCACGCGCGCCAACGGTCTGGGCCTCAATCCCCAGCTCCAGAACTACTGGATGACGATTCACCCGCCCACGCTGTACCTGGGCTTCACGGCCTTCGCGGTACCCTTCGCCTTCGCGGTCTCGGCCCTGCTCACCGGCCGCCTGGACTCGCGCTGGATCGCTGTCACGCGGCGCTGGATCCTGCTCAGCTGGTTCTTCCTCACGATCGGGATCATCTTCGGCATGCGGTGGGCCTACGAGGAGCTGGGGTGGGGAGGCTACTGGTTCTGGGACCCCGTCGAGAACGCCTTGCTGCTTCCCTGGCTGACCGCCACCGCCTTCCTCCACTCGATCCAGATCCAGGAGAACCGGGGGATGCTCAAGGTGTGGAACATGGTGCTGGTGGTCCTCACCTTCCTCCTCACCATCTTCGCCACCTTCCTGACCCGCTCCGGGCTCATCGAGTCGGTCCACAGCTTCGCCGAAAACCTGCGCATCGCCTACATCTTCCTGGGCTTCATGGGCGGGATGGCCATCGTCGCCGCGATCCTGATCGTCCACCGGCTCCCGTCGCTGAGGTCCGAGAACCACTTCCAGTCCTTCCTCTCGCGCGAGTCGGCCTTCCTCTTCAACAACCTGCTCCTGGTCGGCGTCACCTTCGCCGTGGCGTGGGGCACGCTCTTCCCCCTCATCACCGAGGGATTCTTCGGCGAGACCAGGAACGTCGGCCCGCCGTACTTCAACCGCGTCAACATCCCCATCGGGCTGCTGCTCCTGGCGCTGATGGGGATCGGGCCGGTCATCGCGTGGCGGCGCGCTTCGCGGAGGAACCTGCTCCGGAACTTCACCATCCCGCTGGCGGCGGGCGGGGTGACGCTGGGCGTTCTGCTGGCGCTGGGCATCCGGCACGGCTTCGCGCTGGCCACCTTCGCCATCGGCGCCTTCGTGATGACGGTCGTGGTCACGGAGTTCTGGAAGGGGACGAAGGCACGGGCGCGGATCGCGGGGGAGGGGTTCCTGAGC
This sequence comes from uncultured Gemmatimonadaceae bacterium, assembly GCA_964615515.1. Lineage (GTDB taxonomy): Bacteria > Gemmatimonadota > Gemmatimonadetes > Longimicrobiales > Gaopeijiaceae > Bin94. The sequence goes on along the minus strand of CAZTOF010000682.1, from coordinate 595 downwards.
GCGCTCGGCAACCTGGTCGGACGGAACCGCCGCCGCTGGGGCGGCTACATCGTGCACGCGGGCGTCGTGGTGCTCTTCATGGGCCTGGCGGGCGCGGCCTTCGACCGGCGGGTGTTGCAGGAGCTGGTGCCGGGCGAGGCGATGACGGTACGCTCCGCCCTCGGTACCGAGTACCGACTGGTGTACGAGAGCCTGTCCCACTCGCGTCCCCGGGTGGCCGAAGACGTGGACGAAAACGACTGGCGCTGGACCGCGCTCATGACGGCGTACCGGAACAGCGAGCGGATCGGGATTCTCAGGCCGGAGCGGCGCTTCTACCCGGTCATGGACCAGGCCTCGACCGAGGTCGGCATATCGAGCTCGGCGCTCGAGGACCTCTACGTGATTCCCAGGGAACTCGACAGCCAGTCCGACCGGGCGAGCTTCGAGGTGAAGGTGCTGCCGCTGGTCCCGTGGATCTGGTACGGGGGAATGGTGGTGGCGATCGGGACGCTCGTGGGGCTGTGGCCTCCGCGGACGGCTCCCGCGACCGCCGCTGTCCGCCGGCGGGCCGTACGGGGGGCTGCGCCGGCGGGGGCGGCGCAGCCCCCCGTAC
>CAZTOF010000681.1:0-4017 GCA_964615515.1 uncultured Gemmatimonadaceae bacterium | reverse complement strand
CCTGGGGGCCGTCTTCGCCCACGATGTTCCGGCCGTCTTCGTGACGCGCGGCCAGGCGGTTCCCGGCCCGTTTCTGAAGGCGGCGGCCGGGGCCGGCGTGCCCGTCTTTCGCACCGACATGGGCACAGGGGACTTCTATCGGTCCCTGAAACCCCATCTTGAAGAGGTCCTCGCGCCGGTCACCACCGTGCACGGGTCGCTGGCCGACGTCTACGGCATCGGTCTCCTCTTCACGGGCCCCAGCGGGATCGGCAAGTCGGAGTGTGTCCTGGGTCTGGTGCAGCGGGGTCACCGGCTCGTCGCCGACGACCTGGTGTTCGTATCCAGGCGGGGCAACGACGTGCTGATGGGGAAGGGACACGAACGCCAGGGCTTTCACATGGAGATCCGGGGCATCGGCATCGTCGACGTTGCGTCCATGTTCGGGACTCGGGCCACCCGTCAGCGAAAGCGGGTCGAGGTGATCGTCGACCTGCAGGCCTGGGACGACACGCGCGAGTACGACCGGACGGGGCTCGACCGCGAGACGGTGAAGATCCTCGGCGTCGAGCTCCCGCGTCTCACCATTCCGTTGAATCCGGGCAAGAACCTGATCGCGATCAGCGAGGTCATCGCCATGAACCAGCTGCTGGCGTACTCGGGCGTCGATGTACCCACCCGCTTCGACGACGGCCTGCGGGCGGCGATGAACCCGCGGGATTCGCTGATCGAGGACTATGAGTGAGTCCGGCGAGGCCGGCTGCGAGCCTGCGCGGGGGGTTGTTGTCGCGCACGGCAGCCTCGCCGAGGGCCTTGTCGGCGCCGTTCGCCAGATCGCGGGGGCGACCTCCGGCGCACTCTGCGGGGTGCACAACCGCAGGCGAGGCCGCAGCGAGGTGCGTGCCCGCATAGTGGCGGAGCTCACCGGTCCCCGGAATCTGATCTTCACCGATCTCAAGGGCGGGAGCTGTCATCTTGCCGCGCTGATCGTCACCCGGGAACATCCCGAAGTGCCCGTGATCACCGGCGTGAACCTTCCCATGCTCCTGGACTTCGTGTTCCACCGGAGGCTCGGTTTCGACGCGCTCGTGCCCCGGCTGGCAGAAAAGGGCCGGGCGGCCATCGGCGGCAACCGGCCGCGGCCCGGCGCTTCGCCGTGACCTGCTCCCTGGAGGTGGAGGTGCCCAACCGCGCGGGCATGCACGCCCGGCCCTGCGCCGAATTCGTCAAGCTCGCGGGGAGCTTCTCCTCTGCGATCACGGTCACGAAGGACCGGTTGTCGGTGAACGGGAAGAGCATCATGGGGGTGCTCATGCTCGCGGCGGAGAAGGGGAGCGCGCTCACCATCACGGCCGACGGGGAGGACTCGGCCCGGGCCGTCGAGGCACTGGCCCGGCTGATCAGGGGCGGTTTCGATGAATGACGACTCCGCTCCGGTGGTTCTGGAGGGCTTTCCCGCGTCCGAGGGAATCGCCAGGGGACGGGCGCGGTGCGTAGCGTGGGAAGTGCCCGAAGTCCCGTATCTCACCGTGCCCCGCGGAGAGCGCGAGCGCGAAATCGAGCGCTTCGGGCGGGCGCGGAGCAGGGCCCGGCGCGAGCTCGAGGGGATCAAGCACGACACCGAGGAGCGCCTCGGCCCCATCGAGGCACGCATCTTCGATCCCCAGATCCTGATGCTGGACGACCCCGAGGTCGTCGAGGGAACCCGCCGCTACATCTCGAGAAGCCGGCTTACCGCCGCCCGGGCCTTCGAATGGCGGATGCTCGAGCTGAAGGAGCGCTGGTCGCGCACCTCCCATCCGATGGTCCTCGACCGGCTCAACGACCTGGACGACCTCAAGGTGCGGATTCTGCGCCGGTTGCTGGACCTTCCCGCTCCCTGGTCGCCGGGGGGCGGTGAGGGAGGGGTCGTCGCCGTGGCGCGAAACCTGACACCGAGCTTCGTGGCCCGTCTGGACCCGTCCACGGTGGTGGGCCTGGCCGCCGACGGGGGGACGCGGGCGTCGCACTGGGCGATCCTGGCGAGGTCGCTCGAGATTCCCGCCGCGGCGGGGTTGGGGGACGTGAGCACCCGGGCCCGGGACGGCCGGGAGATCATCGTGGACGGGCATTCCGGGCGCGTCGTGATCGAACCGGACGCGCGCGAGGGGGAGCGCTTCGAGCGGCGCAGGGCCGCGATCCGGGGATGGAAGAAGGAGGAAACGGCGAGTCCCGGGGAGGAGTCGGTCACCCTGGACCACCAGGGCGTGACCCTGCGCGCGAATCTGGATCTCCCCGGCGAAGCGGCCAGGGCGAGCCGGCTCGGCGCCGAAGGGGTCGGGCTCTTCCGCACCGAGTTCCTCGTCGTCGGCCGCAGCACGATGCCGGGCGAGGAGGAGCAGTACCGCGCCTACCGGACGGTTGTGGAGGCCTTCCCTTCCCGGGCCGTTCTCATCCGGACGTTCGATCTGGGTGGGGACAAGTTCCCCGTCTTCCTCCGCACGCCGCCCGAGGACAACCCTTTCCTGGGCAGGCGCGGGGTTCGCGTGTGCGCGGACGAACCCGAGCTCTTTCTGACCCAGCTGCGCGCCATCCTGCGCACGACGGTGCACGGGGACGTGCGCATCATGGTCCCCCTCGTCAACACCGCCTGCGACATCGCCGGGGTACGGAAGCTGCTGGACGAGGCCGCGGAGCAGCTTTGCCGCGACGGTGTCGAGTTCAAGCAGCCCGTCAAGGTCGGCGCGATGATCGAGACGCCGGCGGCGGCGCTCGCGGCGGCGCACCTCGCGACCCGCGCCGACTTCCTGTCGATCGGGACCAACGACCTCGTCCAGTACACGCTGGCCGTCGACCGCACGAGCACGGGGCTGGCCCACCTCTTCGATCCCTTCCACCCGGCCGTGCTCCGGCAGGTCGCGATGGTGGCGCGTGCCGGCCGGGCCGCGGGGATCGAGGTCAGCGCCTGCGGGGAAATGGCCACGCGCCCGCTGGGAGCCCTCCTGCTGCTGGGCCTCGGGGTCCAGGCCCTCTCCGTCGCGTGGCGCTCGCTTCCGGAGATCAGGAGGCTGGTCCGGAGTTGCCGTCTCGAGCAGGTCCGCGCCGCGGCCGCCGCCGCCCTGGAGGCGCCCACAAGCGCCGAGGTGAAGCGAACTCTCACCGGGTCCCTCGAGGGCACGCAGGGGCGGCTGTTCCCTGCAGGGTCTTGACGATTCCGCCGATTCCTTCTTCCATGACAGTCCTCCCCCGGTGGTAACCGTCCTCGGGACAGGACCTTCCGCAACGCCACCCGATACCTTCCGCCTCCTGGAGAACCAGCGCCTTGAACCCGAGCCTGTTCACTTCCGAGTCCGTTACCGAGGGGCACCCCGACAAGATCGCCGACCAGATTTCGGACGCCGTCGTCGACGATATTCTGCGCAAGGACCCTGACGGCAGGGTGGCCTGCGAGACGCTGGTGGCGGCCGAGACCGTCCTGGTGGCGGGGGAGGTGCGGGCCGACCCCGATCGCGCGCGGCCGAACGTGCCCGGGCTGGTGAACGGGGTGATGGAGAAGGCCGGATACGAGAGGCCGAGATTCGGAACCTCGTGCAGGGTCGCGCTTGTTCCCCAGTCCGGAGAGATCGCGACTGGCGTGGACAAGGGCGGAGCGGGCGACCAGGGCATGATGTTCGGCTTCGCGTGCGACGAAACCGAGGAGCTGATGCCGGCCCCGATTGCCGCGGCCCACCGGCTCGTGAAACGACTCGCGGCCGTGCGCAAGTCGGGCGAGCTGCCCTGGCTGCGCCCCGACGGCAAGTCCCAGGTCACCTACGAATACGATGGCTTCAGGCCGATCCGCATCGTGACGGTGGTGGTCAGCACCCAGCATGCCCGGGAACATCGGGGCACGACCCTGTTGCCGGACGAGATCCGCGAGGAAGTCATCGCGAAGATCATCGCGCCGACCCTCCCCGCACACCACTTCGATCCCGGCGGCACCGTCTGCCACGTCAATCCCAGCGGCAGCTTCGTCCTCGGCGGACCCGCCGCCGACTCGGGGCTGACGGGACGCAAGAT
>CAZTOF010000680.1:0-1764 GCA_964615515.1 uncultured Gemmatimonadaceae bacterium | reverse complement strand
CCCCGCCTCTCCCGCAATTCGCCTCGCCTCAAGCACCCCGAGCCCATAGTACTGCGCAGTCGACAGCGCCAGGTCCAGCGATGCCGTGCCGTCGTGCTCGTCGATGTGCGTGGTCAGGACGCGGGGACGTTCGTCGGTGGGCGTGGGGTTCAGATCGTACGCCGGGGACAGGCGCCAGCCCTCGCCGTACTCGTGCAGAAGGCCGTGATTGCGCAGGTGGTCGTCGGTGTTCGAGACGAGGATGTTGAAGACCATTCGGCGCCATAGTTCCGCGAGATCCCTCCTGGGCGCCGCGCCGTGGGCGCGCAGTGCGTCGGCGATCTCCAGGTACGAGCGCCGCTCGCCGTCGCCGGCGCCCAGCATGCTCATCGCGGACAGGAAGGACACGCGCGACCCTCCCACCCGGTCGAAGCGGCGCACCACGAGGACTCGCCGGCCGGCCACCCTTTCGATGCGCCGGTCGGGGACCGTGATCCCGGACCGGCGCGCCAGCGAGAGCGCCACCGCCTCCCACAGCACGACGTCCCGGTCGTCGCCCGGCCGGGGGAACTTCGCGATCGCCAACGCGCCGTCGCGGTCCCGGATCGCAGCCTTCGGCCGGGCGCCGCCCAGCGACGATCCGGGGCCGACGAGGAGACGCAGGTCTTCGTCCAGCTCATCGCGCCGGGCGACCCGGTTGCAGGCTCCCAGCAATCGGCCCAGGTCGACAAGCGGCGGAACACGCCCGGGGCGCGCCTCAGTCAGGAACGGTCCGTCGGGCTCGGTCTTGAACCGCAGGGCGCCCACGCGCAGTTCGTCGTCCACGAGGAGGAGGTGGTCGGACTGGAAGAGGGTGCGGGGCGGCCGCTGCTCCACTCTCGCCTGCCGGATCTCGGCGCGGCGCAACAGGACGCGTCCCCACCGGTCCGGCGCCGAGTCTCCAATCGCGCCGAAGAGGGCCTTGCGGGTGTGAAACGCGCCGGAGCCGAGAGTGAGAGCCGGTTCCAGCGAGTAGCGGGCGGGGTGGCTCAGCCACGAACGGTCGTACTCGAACGACGCGCTCTCACGGCCGCGGCGGACTCGAACCCACAGACGCCCCACCGGAACGGCCGCTCCCTCCACCTCCGCGTGGACCAGGATCTCATTTTCCATATCAGCAGTCCGCGGACAAGCCCGCCCGAGCACCGAGAGCGGCGAGGGGCCGGGCCGGGCCTCTCACTCGGTCCGGGACGGGCGCCGCCCCCGCCCGCGCCGTGGCACCCGCACGCGCTGGGGCAACCGTTCTTCCAGGAGGTCGAGACCAAGCACATCGCGGGAGCGGTCGGCCAGCGACGAAATCCCGTCGTGCAGGCCCAGGGCGAAGAGCACCGTTGCGTAGTTCCCCATCGAGACCCCGGGGTCGCCGCGCTCGATCCTGTGCAGGGTGGTGGGGCTGATCAGGGCCCGCTCGGCAACCGTGACCGCGCGTATGCGCCGTCGCAGGCGGGCGTCGCGAATGTCGGTCCCGAGCTTCCGGAGGAGCCGAAGGACGGGAAGGGGGGTTGTTCCTCTGAAGGGAGTCGCCATGTTAGAATCAATATAATGGATGGTAACGCTGTTATTCACTATTATAGTGGTGTTTATATCTGTCGCAAATGGGAACGGGTCCGATGGGGTTGCCCGCTTGGCTGATCGGGATTGACGCGATGTTGATCGTCGCAGCCGGGCGAGTCCGGGGACCGGGGATAGCTGGCAACCGGGCGTTCCCCGCGCTACTCTAACTGCCCCATCCCCCCACCATGAAGC
>CAZTOF010000679.1:0-2170 GCA_964615515.1 uncultured Gemmatimonadaceae bacterium | reverse complement strand
CGACCGACATCTCCCGTTCGGGGGCTCCCAGGGCGGCCGCGAGGCGGGTCGCGGTCAGGTCGGCTTGCGACGGATCGTCAGTGCCGACCGCGATTTCGTGGACCCGGCCCGCATCGAGGACCACGAGCGTCTGGAGGTCTGCGAGCGGCATGACCATGGTGCCGACATCGAACTCGATCAGGCCGGTCCGGAAGATGCCGGTGACCGTGTACAGGTCGTTGCCCATCGAGCCGTCCGCCGCAGAGGCGACGACGACGAGTTCGTCCCCGACGCCCAGCTCGAGCTGCCGCGCCATCTCGTCCCCCACGACGGCTTCGTATCGGCCGGTAACGGGCATGCGGCCCGCCACCAGGGGATCCAGGAAACGTGTCAGCGCCACCTCGCGCTCGGGGTCGACGCCGAGCAAAACGCCGGCCGACGTCGCTTCGCCGGAGCTCACGAGCCCGCTAGCGTACACGCGCGGGGCCGCGGCCACGACCGAGGGATCGGCCTCGATTGTACGCAGGATGTCTCCTACGTCGGCACCCCCGCGTCCGCCGATGGTCTCGTACAGGCTGCGCTCGGGCCGGTAGTCGGCGTCGTGGATCTCGATCTGTCCACTGACGAGCGACGTGGCGTTCTCGACGAGTTCGGTCGAGACCCCTTCGGCCCAGCCGACCATGAACACCACGGCAAAGTAGCCGACCCCGAGGCCGAGCGCGGTAAGAACCGTTCGCTTCCGGTTGCGGCCGAGGTTGCGCCACCCGATTCGCCACAACCGGCCCGTCACGCCCCGCTACCTCCCGCGCTGCAGGGTCCGGAGCGAGAAGAAGGATGGATCGATGTCGATGTTGCGTCGTCCGTCGACTACGCGCCGACTCCGGGCCCTACCAGCAGCAGCAGAGGCCGGCCGAGATGGCTTCGAGCTGCTCCTCGGTGATGTTCGGATCCGGCGGCAACGCGAGATGCACGGTCCGCATGTCGCTCTCGTGGACCCTGATGTTCATTGAATCGGGGATCGTAATCCCCAATTCCCCACTGATCGTGGTCTTGGGATCCGAGAGAAGCCGTTGCCGAAAGTCCGTATCCAGGGCGGACTTCTCGACAATTTGCTGCAGCATTTCGTCTCCGCTTCTCATGGCATTCCTCGCTTCGTTGTGGAAACTGGTAACGTGACAGCGCTGTCCATGAATCATACATGCCACCCGCTCGGAAGACAAGTCAGGGTCTTGTCTTGTCCCACAGAGTCCTGTGCGGAGCCTCGGCGGCGGGATCGGCGAGGGTTGGGGAACGGGCGTCCGACGCTGCTAACCCGCCCCCGACATCCGGTCCAGAAAGGCCCGCTCGTCCGCCGTGAGCGCCCTGGCCCCCGACTCGTTCGCCTTCCCGAGCAGCTTGTCCACCTCTTCACGGTTGATCTCGTGCAGACGTTCGCGGGGGATCGTCTTCCACCGCTCCAGCGCTTCGAGGTCCCCGACAATGGACATCCCGCGTGGCTGCGCGGGCTGCCTCACGACCCTGCGGTGCCGCCGCCGCTCCCAGGCCCTGAGATAGATCCACCCGGCGGCCAGACCACCCAGGTGGGCGAAGTGGGCGATCCCGTCCTGCGTCCCCGCGAAGCCGGCCACGAGGCTCGACGCCACCATGACGATCGCCAGGACGCGCGCCTGGACCGGCAGCACGCCCCAGATGTAGATCTCCTCGCGGGGCCAGTAGCGCGCGAAACCGACCACCACGCCGAAGATCGCCCCCGACGCCCCCACGATCATCGAAAACGGCGTCGCGAAGGACAGGACCGCCCCACCGACGCCGCAGGTCAGATAGAACCAGATGAAGGTCCTGCTCCCCAGCCGCTCTTCCAGCCTCGGCCCGAAGAAGAAGAGCATGATCATGTTGAAGAAGATGTGCATGAGGCCGCCGTGGAGGAACATGTAGGTGACCAGCGTCCACGGCCGGAACAGAATCGCCCCGGGGATGAGGGCGAAGTCCTGGATGAGCGCCGGAAACGCCTTCGAGAACAGGAAGACGACCACGTTGGCGAGCAGCAGCCGCTGAACCCATGGCGTCATGATCACGGTCTTCTCTCCCGGAAGCAGTCCGTCCTGCACGTCGTCGGGCGGTCCCTTCGAGACCCCCGTCGCCTTCGGGAATCTACCGGTTTCGGCCCGGTGCCGCGCGCATCCTCCCCAAC
>CAZTOF010000678.1:0-5137 GCA_964615515.1 uncultured Gemmatimonadaceae bacterium | reverse complement strand
GACGGGCCCGGAACGGGCACCACGTCGCGGCCGTCCTCGATCGCGGCGTTCACCAGGCGCGCCCCGGGGTCGGAGAGGAGCGGCGTGCCCGCGTCCGACACGAGCGCGACGCTGTCGCCCGCTGCGAGCCGGCGGCGAACCCGCGGGATGCGCGAGGCTTCGTTGTGGGCATGCAGGGAGACCGGACGGGTGGCAACCCCGATGTGGGACAGGAGGGTCCGGGCGCGGCGGGTGTCCTCGGCGAGGATGTGGTCGGCCGCGGCCAGGGTGTCCCGGGCGCGCGCCGACAGATCCGCAAGATTGCCGATCGGCGTGGCCACGACGTGGAGGGTGCCCGCGCGAACATGTCCGGGGGCCCCGTCACCGTCGCGTCGCTTCGCCCCGGGTCCCGCCCCCGGCTCCACGTCGCCAACGGAACGGTCCCGGCCCGCGCTCCCGTGTTTCCGCCTGGATGCCGTCCGGGACATGGACACCTCGCCGCAGCGGTGGGGGACTTCCTCCCGCGCCCTAGAGGTGCTGCTCGATCTTCTGCTGGAGCTGGGCCTTCGGCACCGCGCCGATGACCGTGTCCACATGGCGCCCGTCCTTGAAGAAGAGGATGCTGGGGATCGAGCGGACCCCGAAGCGCATCGACGTGGACACGTTGGCGTCCACGTCCAGCTTGCCGACCCGGACCCTGCCCGCGAAGTCGTCCGCCAGCTCTCGGACGAAGGGTGCGATCAGCCTGCAGGGGCCGCACCACTCGGCCCAGAAATCGACCATCGAGAGGCCGCCGTGGTCCTCGATCTGCTCCTTGAAGTTGTCGTCGGTGAGGGTGACGACGTTCGTGTTGTCCGCCATTATGTTGGTCCTTGGATGTGAAGTGGCCCGATCGAGATCCTTCCGGGAGTCCCTACCATAGTATTCTACACCGGCGGAGGCGGAAAACTGAACCAGTCCCCTTCAGGCCCACGGGCCCGGCCGGGCGACGGCCCGGAAAACGAACCGGAAGCGTCGTGGCCGCCCACCGGCGCTCGTGGCATGGAATTCGACCATGTCGCGATCGCCGTGCGCTCCTTCGACGAGTTGGTGCCGCTCCTGGAACGACTTGGCGGCGTGGAGGCGACCCCACCCCGGCGCGTGGAGTCCCAGGGCGTCGAGGTCTGCTTCGTGGGCAGCGTGGAACTCATCCGTCCGCTGGCGGGCGGAAACGGGGTGTCCCGGTTCATCGAGCGGCGGGGGCCGGGACTCCACCACGTCGCCTACCGGGTCCACGACGTCGGGAAGTCGATGAACGGAATGAAGGCGGAGGGCTACGTGTTCACATCCGACGCGCCCATGAAGGGGGCCGGAGGGCACCGGATCGCTTTCCTGCACCCACGTTCGGCCGGCGGAGTGCTCGTGGAACTCGTCGAGGAGGCGGGGTCATGAAAGACCACCACCCCCGTCAATCGGACGGGTTCGGTCGAGGAGGTTCGGGGTTGGGGGAATCGTCCTCCTCGCAATTCCCTGCTCCATTGTTGTCGGAAATCGAGTTCAGCCACTCCTGGAACTCCTCGTCCAGGGGAGCGCAGAGGTCCGTCGAATACCAGTAGAATTCGTCCAGAGACAGGCTGGTCAGCTCCAGCGGAAGCGCACCGCTCATGCCCTCGTTGTCGTGGACATACAGCAGGTACAGGCTCTCGAGGTTGCCGAATTCAGGCGGGATGGGACCGGTCAGCCGGTTGTTGTCGAAGTAGACGTCTTCGAGGTATTCCATGTTGCCCAGCTCGGGCGGGATGGAACCGGTCAACAGGTTGTCCGAGAGGTCCATCTGTTCCATCATCGTGAGTTTGCCGAGCTCGGGGGGGATTGGACCGGTCAGCTGGTTGTTCCAGAGGATGAGCTGCCAGAGATTCTCGTCTAGATTGCCGAGTTCGGGGGGGATCTCGCCAGTCAGCTGGTTATTCCAGAGGTCAATCGCACGCATGTGCTGGAGATTGCCCAGCTCGGGGGGGATGGGGCCCGAAATGGAGTTCCCATGCAGGTACAGGACCGTGAGTGTTTCCAACATCTCAATCTCGGCGGGAAGCGAACCGGTGAGGTTGTTGTCCCTGATTTCCAGTCTGGTGACTTTGCCGGAGGCATCGGTGGTCACGCCGTGCCACGTGCCGATCGGCCTGTCCGTTCCCCAGTTCCGGCTGTTGTTCCATTCGCTCCCGCCCGTGGCTTCGAAGAACTTGAGCAGGGGACCGCGGTGCAATTCCACCCTGACGATGGCAGCGACCGCCAGAGAGTCCACCGCGGCCTCCACCTCCGCCATACCATTCCCCGCGGCCGTCACCAACCCGGCCGCGTCCACCGTAACAACGGACTCGTCGTTCGAAGACCACGCAAACTCCACACCCTCGATCACGTTTCCGTTGGCGTCCGCCGCCTCCGCCGAGAGCCGGACCGTATCGCCAATCTCCGCCAGAATCGCCCCGCCCGGAGACAGGGTCAACTGCGCTATTCGCTGTTCGACGGTGATCTCCGACGTGCCGGCCGCGTCCTCCGCCGAAGCCTCGACGGTCGCCGCCCCGTTGGCGATTGCCGTCACCACCCCGGCACTGTCCACGGTCGCCACCAACTCGTCTTGCGAGGACCACGAGAAATCCGCGCCCTCGATCATGTGTCCGTTCGCGTCGAACGCCTCGGCCGCGAGCTCGAGCGTTTCGCCGAACGACGCCATCGTTACCGCCTCCGGGGACACCGTCACCTCGGCCGGTCGCTGTTCGACCGTGACCTGGGCCGTCCCCTTCACGTCCTCCACCGAGGCTTCCATGGCCGCCACGCCGTTTCCCGCCGCCGTCACCAACCCGGCGGAATTCACAATCGCGGCGGATTCGTTGCCTGATGTCCAGGTGACCGTGACGTCCGTCATCGTCTGGCCTTCCTGGTCCTTCACGGTGGCGGTCAGTTGCACGGTTTCGGCGAACGACTCGAGCGTCGCCGAGGCTGGGGAAACCGTAACGGTTGTCGGCACCGGTACGACGGGGTCGTCGCCGCAGGCGGCGGCGACCATCGCAGTGACCAGGATCAGCGTCCGCCGGTAGGCCTGTGTTGGGGGGGTCCGTTCGATCGGTTGCATGAAAAGGGTCCTCCTTGCTCTTTGCTCAGGTACCTGCCATGGCCGACAATCATGCATGTCGCTTAAACGATACTACATCTTGTGTGGCTGAATTGTGACGGATCGACAATATCAGGTGTAGTATCCGTGACTGTCCGCTCGAAATCGGCTATGTTTCATTCCTGGTGGGTGCGGTGTGATCCTGCGGCGAAAAGTGTGGAAAGCGTTGAATTGAGCGATTGAGACCGGACAGAACCTACGAGCCGGGCTTCCGAGACCGCGCCGATGCAGACAACGCCGCCCACCCAACGTTGTCCCGGTCATTTCCCGGCTCCTCGCCCCTACGGGTTTGGTTCCGGGGTTACTGACCCCTATTCCCAGCCCTTGTCCAGCCAGTCACTCGCATCGGCCTCGACCGAAATCCCGCAGACCGTTCCAGTCATGCCGCCCTCCACCTCCCACGTTCCGGCCTCCTTGTCGACCTCGACCGTCAAATCGATGGTCACGTCCACTTCGCAGACGCCGCTGCCGCCGTCGTCCTCGTTCTTCCACGCGACGCTCCCGTTCGCGGTGCCGTCGACCTCGACGCGGAAGATCCCGTCCGAAGAGCCGATCACCGCCTCGATCAGGTGATCGATCCTGCCGCCGAGCGTGTAGGTCACCCCGTCGTCGGTCTTCTCGCCACAATCATCGAAGGTGATGGCCCCCTCGATCCGGACGGTGCCACCGGTCTCCCCGAATTCGTAGTCCGCGGTGCCCGACAGGTTGACCGAACCACCTTTCGAGCACTCCTTGTCGAAGTCGTACTCCTTGGTACCGCCTGCGTTGGCGTTGGGAGCGGGACCGCCGGGAGGCAGTGCGCCCACCGTCTCTCCGAGAACGGGCCCGATCGACGCCTCGCCGATAAGCCTGGCGAGAGCTTCGGCTTCCTCCGGCGTGAGTGCGTCCCCCTCACCGTCGTCGCAGGCCGCTACGAAGACGGAGAGCATCCCGAGTCCGATGAGGCCGCTGAGCCACCGCTTCCGTGTCATTTCCCGGCTCCTGTGCTGTACGAGGTCGTCCCGCTGTGCTTCGGTATTCCCGGCGTAAAGCTAAAGTGGGCTTGACCCTTCGACAAGTTTGGCGTTGTCCGGTTCAGCGTTGTCCAACGAGAAATGGGCATGAGCGGGAGGCCGGTTTCCAACGGGCAACGAAGGGGTGCCTGCGCCCCGCGGGCAGGAATCAGCGAATGGCCCGCGCCACGCGGAAGCCGCGGTCATAGCCGCGGTTCACCGCCGGGAGGGTGAAACGGAACGCCGAACGGAGGTGCCACGGCAAGGCGTTCCATGCACCGCCGCGCAACACGCGCCGGGAACAGTCCCCCGTCAGCCGGGCGCTCCCGTCGGCCGCGGTCCCCGCGTAGTCGTCGTTCCAACAATCCTCCGTCCACTCCCATACGTTGCCCAGCACGTCATGCAGCCCGAAGCCGTTGGCCTGAAAGGTCCCCACGGGCGCCAGGAACATGACCCCGTCGGAACACGGGGCGGGTCTCGGCCTGTGGACCAGCTCCGTGGAGGCGAAATCCAGCAGCCTCCGCCCGTGATCCGTTCCGGCCAGGGCCCGATCGAAACCGTTTCCGTACCGGCACTGCCACGACTCGTCCTCGCCCCAGTACCGCGCCGTCGACGTGCCGCCCCGGGCCACATACTCCCACTCCGCCTCCGTCAGCAGCCTGTACGGTTCGCCGGTCTCCCGTGCCAGCCAGCGTACGTACGCCTCGGCATCGAACCAGCTCACTTCGATCACCGGCAGGCGGCCCCTGCCCTGGCCGTGGTCCTCGGGGCGGTATCCCCAGCATCCCCCGGCGTCGGCGCAGGCGTCCCACTCGGCGAACGTCACCTCGTACACCCCCACCGCGAACGGCGAGCCGATCCTGACCCTGTGCCGCGGTTGTTCGTCGGCGTACCTCCCCGCCTCGACGTACCTCCCCGCCCTGTAGTTCGGCGACCCCATCGTGAAGCTCCCGGCGGGCACCACGACCATCTCCGGGCACCCGGAGCAGTCACGGAAGACCGTGCCGGGGTCCAGGGG
>CAZTOF010000677.1:0-1746 GCA_964615515.1 uncultured Gemmatimonadaceae bacterium | reverse complement strand
TACACGCGACCCCCCACACGCCCAGCAGGCCTCCCCACACCAGAGCCGCACTCACCGACGGCACGCTCATCCCTCCAGCAGTTCCGGCAGCACCGTCCCCGCCTCTCCCCGCAGCACCACCGCCGCCATGCCCGTCAGGGGGGTGTCGTCGGTGTTGACCTCGATGATGCTCCCGCCGGCGTCGCGCGTGGTCCGGGGGATCCCCGCGGCCGGATACACTACCGCGCTGGTCCCGATCACCAAACAGAGATCGGCTCTCGCGGCCATGGCCTGCGCCCGCGCCAACAGCTCGCCGTCGAGCATCTCCCCGAACAGCACCACGTCGGGCCGGCGCATCCCGCCGCAGGCCGTGCAACCCGGCAGCGCGTCGCCGAGCGGCTCCGCATCCGCGACAAGCCCGCACCGGTTGCAGCGGTCGCGGGCGATCGCGCCGTGAATCTCGATCGGCAGTGCGGCGCCGGGCGGTCCGCCACCGGCCTCCTCGAGCGCGGCCCGCGTATGGAGCCCGTCCACGTTCTGCGTGACGATCCCGCCGTCCCCGCGCTCCATGAAGAAGCGCGCCAGCGCGCGGTGCCCCTCGTTGGGCTCGCACGCGGCGACAAGGCCGCGCCGCCATTCGTACCACTCCCACACCGTGCGCGGATCCCGTTCGAAGGCCCCGATGGTGGCCAGTTCACCGGGCCGGTGGTTCCGCCACAGTCCTCCGGTGTCGCGGAACGTCGGCACACCCGATTCCGCCGAGATCCCGGCGCCGGTCAGGGCCACGACACCGCGCGCACCGGCAACCAGTTCCCGGGCCCGGGGGAGTGCGCCGTTCAGTTTCACGTCACCCCGAACCGCGGCAACGGGGGTGTGGCCGACCCCGCCGGGGCCCTCTCGGGAGGTCCGCTATTGACAAACGCGTTCCCGGCACCCCTTTTTCTGGACAAATCCGATCCATTCACTCTCGGATTCCTTGACAGCGAGCAACAGGAGTCCCGACAATATACACATACGGGGGTGCCGGCAGCCCCGGGTCCCCCACCACCCTGGCGCGCCGGGGTGATGATGCCCACCACAAAAAGGAGCAAGGACCATGAGGAAATGCTACTACCTTCTGGGCTGTTACCTTCTCGCGGCGGTAATGGCCGTGGCGCCCGCCGGGTGCGGATGCGTGGCAGACGCGCTGTGCGTCGTTCGGCCCGTGATGCCGATCGCCCTCCTGTACGAATTCGACGACACCCTCGGCTGGGGGATCACCAACGAGGCCGTCGACTCGATCCACGGGTTCGAGCTCAACCTGGAGCGGGATCTCGCGGGGTTCTTCGGGACCAGGATCACCAACGTCTGGGAGAAGACGGACACCGAGTACGGACTCCTGGAGCTCCCGCCAGAGGGCCTGCGTGTTCCGGCCCTGACCTGGTACGGTCTCGTGCCGCTCGACATCTGCAGGCGCACGCGGAGGGTTGTGCGCGCGGCGGGACGGATGCACGTCCGGGTCTTCCGGTACTACGACCGTAGCGGCGCTACCTGGGGAGGCGACGAGGCGATTCCCTACGAAGGCCGCTGGATCGGCGACCAGAGCGACCCGATCGACAACATGACCTGGCCGATCAACTGCACGCCGAACGCCGGTCGATAGAGCGTTCAGGGGCCGTGTAGCCCAAGGCCGCACCTGGCGGCCGGGTCAGGTTGAAACCTGATCCCGAACGGGGGGGGCGATTCCTCGGTGCGTCGAGGGATGGCCCCCCTGCCGTTGGTCCGCCC
>CAZTOF010000676.1:0-5269 GCA_964615515.1 uncultured Gemmatimonadaceae bacterium | reverse complement strand
GCCATGACGGAGGCGGCGGAGACCGACCCGCACGTTCAAGGCAAACTGGCGTGGGCAATAGGTTCCCAACTGCAAACGGCCAGAGACCATGAACACGGGGGGCGCGACAAGAATGCCCCTCTGCGGTGCCTGTCCGAGCATCCCCGCTTCGAGGCGTGGCTTGCCGCGCAGTTGCGGCGGGAGTGGGAGCGGGGGTTGCTGGCTCCGGGCGCGGACGGGATGGGGCAGAGCGTGGTCGTGGGAACGCTTCTGCGGGCCATCGTGGCCGGAACGGAGGCCTCCACGCGGGATCTCGTGCGCGACATCGCGCGGGACCCGGAGGTGTGGGAGCCGTGGCGGGAGGACGCGGCCCGGAGGCTGGTCGATCTCCACTTCGGCAAGGGACATGTAGACAGCCCCAGGCCGGGAGGCCCGGCGATGGACCGTTGGGTGGGCGCGTGGCAAACCGCGCTGCTTGTCTTGGCGGCCGGTTCGCCGTTGCCGAACTTCGAGTGGAACGCCAAGTCGCTCATCGTTCAGAACAGCAGTCCGGAGGCAAACGCCGCCTTCGAGCGGGAGTACGAGCGGGCGTTGCGGGCGGCGGGCCGGGAGGCGTTCTGGAAGTAGCCAGGCCTAACCCGCGGCCACACTCCGCGTGTCTCCCGGACGGGTTGGCGGGAGGCCGTGCCCCTTTTGACCCCGTAACGGACCGCCGTGAGCTTGGAGACGCCGTCTGGGTGAAGGTCCGCGTCGGCGGCGCGGAGCGTGCCGAGTTGGCACGGCAACGCGCGCTCCGACCGGTGGCGTCGTTGGTGGATCGTGTGCGGGTCCGCCACAGGATGGCTCCGTCGCGCGCCGAGGGGCCGGGTGGGAAGCGAGGGCGCGGGTTCGGTGATGGGGTGTTCGCCCACTGTTTCCACCGCCTTCCGGCGGGCTTTCTCGGCGTTGCTCATCGGGCGTGTCATCGCCATCCTCAAGCTGTTTCACCGCCAGGAGACACCAGTGTTCTTGCAACGCTTGCAAGTAGTCCGACCGGGGCCGCGGGTCGCTCGGGTGCGGGCGTGACATCGGCGCGGCCGAGGTCGTCCGGCCGGCCAACGCGCGGTGCGACCAGGAGAACGTGATCGCGCAGCTGAAAAGCGGCGTGGGTGCGATGCGGTTGCCGGTCTACGACCTGGAGAGCAACCGGGCCTACATGGTGAGGGCGGCGCTGGCGTGGAACCTGAAGGGCTGGTTCGCCATGATGATGCACTTCAAGGCCGACCGGCGGAAGTACGTCGCCAAGGAGTTCAGGACGTTCATACAGGCCGGGCCGCGCGCCCCCTTGTCAACACGGGGGGTCGGGCCCCCTATTCCGGGCACCACTTCTCCCAGTCACCGAGGAAGGAAAAATGGACCTGGGCTTCGTCCTGATCCCGGCGGTCACCGCCTTCGGCCTGATCGGTCTTCTGAGTTCGCTGCGCATCCTGTGGGAATACGAGCGCGGCGTGGTCTTCCGCCTCGGCAAGCTGACACGGGCCAAGGGGCCGGGGCTGGTCTTCCTGGTTCCCTACGGCATCGAGCGCATGAGGAAGATGGACCTGCGCATCATCGCGCTGGACATCGCGCCCCAGGACACGATCACCAAGGACAACGTGAGCTGCACGGTGAACGCGGTGGTCTACTTCCGGGTCGTGGACCCCTCCAAGGCGGTCGTCGAGGTGGAGGACTACTACTTCGCTACGAGTCAGATCGCGCAAACCACGTTGCGAAGCGTAGTCGGACAGTCCGAGCTCGATGAACTGCTAGCCCAGCGGGAGCGGATCAACGAGATCGTGAGGAGGATCATCGACCTGGAGACCGATCCGTGGGGGATCGAGGTGACGGCGGTCGAGATCAAGGACATCGACCTGCCCAAGGAGATGAAGCGCGCGATGGCCAAGCAGGCCGAGGCCGAGCGCGAAAGGCGGGGCAAGGTGATCGCCGCCGAGGGGGAGTTCCAGGCTTCGCAGAAGCTGTCGGCGGCGGCGAAGATCATCTCGCAGCACCCGGTGGCGCTGCAACTGCGCTTTCTGCAGACCGTGGTCGAGGTCGCCGCCGAGAACAACTCCACCACCCTTTTCCCGATCCCGGTGGATCTCTTCGCTCCCTTTGTGGAGAAGGCGACCGGCGTGCCGCGGGGCGGGTTTCCCTCGCAGCTCGGCAAGGAGGACGTCAAGGCACTGGCAGCCGCCGCGGCCGAAAGCCTCGGAGCCGGTTCGGAAGATGTGATGGCCGCGCTGGAAGCCGGAGACGCCGAGCGCATCCTGGAGGACGCGAAGCGGGTGCTGGGGATGGGGTCCGCCCCTGCCGGAGCGGCGGACGACGAGGAATCAGCGGGTCCGGTCGGAGCCCAACCCTCGCCGCAGACGACCGAGGACTGACGTTCCGGTCCGCTCGTCCGCCTCCGCGGCTTCTTCCGTCTCGGGATTTTCGGAGATGCGGTAGAGGTACTCACCGTCCCGGATAAGCCCGTGGCGTTCGCGCACAAAGCGTTCCAGCGCATTGTCGTGGTGCCGCAGTGAATCGATGCGGGCCGTGAGCGAGTCGTTTCGCTGACGGGCGATCCGCAGTTCGGCGCGCATCTCCCGGAGCTCCACGCGGGCCCGGCGGGCCTCCAGCAGCGAATACTCGCCGCCCTCGACTCCGACGTAGAGCGCCAGCGCCAGGACGCCCGGGAAGAGGAGCCGCTTCCACCACCTCATCGCCACACCCTCCCCTCGCCGTACTCGGCCCGTGGTCCCAGCGCCTCCTCGATCCGCAGCAGCCGGTTGTACTTGGCGACCCGGTCGGTGCGGCTGGGTGCCCCCGTCTTGATCTGGCCCGCGCCCGTGGCAACGGCCAGGTCGGCGATGAAGGTGTCCTCCGTTTCGCCGGAGCGGTGCGAGATCACCGTCCCGAACCCGGCCTCCCTGGCGGCGCGCACGGCGTCCATCGCCTCGCTGAGGGTGCCGATCTGGTTCACCTTCACAAGGATGGCATTCGCCGCACGGTCCCGGATGCCGCGCCGCAGGCGGGCCAGGTTGGTGGCGAAGAGGTCGTCGCCCACAACCTGGCAGCGGTCGCCCACCCTCTCCGTCAGCGCGGCCCAGCCGTCCCAGTCGTCCTCGTCCAGGGGGTCCTCGAGGCTGACCAGGGGGAAACTCCCGATCATCTCCTCCCAGAAGGCGATCATCTCCCGGGTCGAGAGGGTCGCGCCGGACGACTTGCGGAAGGTGTATGCGCCCCCGGCGAACAACTCCGACGCGGCGGCGTCCACCGACAGCACAACGTCCTCGCCGGGACGGTAGCCGGCCGCCTCGATCGCGCGCATCACCACCTCCGCCGCTTCCGTGTCGGAACCGAGGTCGGGCGCGAACCCCCCCTCGTCACCCACGGCGGTGCTCTTTCCCGCCTCCCCGAGCACCTTCCCCAGCGCATGGAAGACCTCCACGCCCATTCGCAGCCCCTCCGAGAAGGTGCCGGCACCCACGGGCATGACCATGAACTCCTGGATGTCCACGTTGTTCGACGCGTGCGCCCCGCCGTTCACGATGTTCATCATGGGTACCGGGAGGGTGCGGGCGTCCCCCCCGCCCAGGTAGCGGTAGAGCGGCAGCCCCTGCTCCGAGGCGGCCGCACGGGCCACGGCCAGCGAGACGGCCAGCACCGCGTTGGCCCCCAGCCGCCCCTTTCCCGGGGTCCCGTCCAGCTCGATCATGGTGCGATCGACGTCGCGCTGATCGGAACCGTCCCGGCCGGCGATCGCCCCGCGAATCCCGGTCGCGATGTTGCGCACCGCCTTGAGCACGCCCCGGCCCGCATAGCGCCGCGGATCGCCGTCGCGCAGCTCCACCGCCTCGTACCTGCCGGTGGACGCCCCGCTGGGGACGGCCGCGCGGCCGCGATGGCCCGACTCGAGCACGACCTCCGCCTCCACGGTCGGGTTGCCGCGCGAATCCAGGATCTCGCGACCTCGAACGTCCACGATGGCGGACATGGATGACTACTCCTCCCCGTTCAGCAGACGGGCAACCTCTTCCCGGCACTTCCGGGAAAGGCGGTTGCGGTCCTTCAGCGTGAGCCCCCCGGTGTCGATGGGGTTGCCCACCACGATGGTCACGGTTCCCGGGAACATCCTCCAGTCCCCCTTCTTCATGATCCGGCGGGTGCCGTGAATCGCGACGGGCAGGATCGGCACCTGCGACTTGATCGCCATCACGAAGGCCCCCTTCTTGAAGCGGCCCAGCTCCCCGGTGTGCGAACGCGTGCCTTCGGGGAACATGATGATCGTCCTCCCCTCCCGCAGCAGGTCGTCGGCCCTCTCCAGGGACGCGATGGCCGCCTCCCGGTCGGAGCGGTCGATGGCGATATGGCCGACCCTCTCCCAGGCGGGGCCCACCACGGGTATTCGGGAGACCTCCTTCTTGCCGACGAAGCTGAAGTCGCGCCGCAGCGCCGTGCCGAGGGCGAAGATGTCGAACCAGCTCTGGTGGTTCGACACCAGGATCTGGCCCCTCCCCACGCCGAGCCGCTCCCCGTTCTTCACGACCAGATTCGTTCCGGCGCCGCGGAGGCAGAGGGAGGTCCATTCGCCGGTGAGCCAACCCGCGCGCCGGCGGAAGTGCCGCGGCCACAGGAAGTAGTACAGGATCGCACGCCCTCCCGAGTAGATCGTCGCCGCGATCATCGTGGCGTAGGCCCGGACGATCCGGATCATCGGCCCTGGCACCCCTGGAGAAAACCCTCCCGGGATTCGGCCGGCGATGCATGCGGGCGGGGTCGTTCGCTCACGCGCCACCGCTCCCAGGGACACCGAAATGGTCGTACCCCTCGTGGGCAGGGGTGCTGTGCCGCCCCCGCGAGTCCTCAAGGACGACTCCCCTACCTTCTTCCACCCTACCGATGCGTGTCAGGGGCACCGACATCTCCTGTCCGATGGCCAGAATGCGGGCTTGGGCCCGGGCGGGGGCCGTAAACATCAGTTCATAATCTTCGCCCCCAACGAGGGCGAGATTCAAGTCCCCACCGGCACCGGGGTGAACCGGAACCTCGTCGTTCCGGATGACGATCCGCACGCCGGAGGCCCGGCCGACGCGCCCGGCGTCCGCCACGAGTCCGTCCGAGATGTCGATCATCGCGCGGGCGAGCCCTCCACCGCACAACTCCGCCCCCAGAGGCACCCGGTCGGGCGGAGATACGAAGCGTTCGCGCGCCTCCGGGGCCGGGTGCGTTCCCGCCGACCAGGCGGAGACGGCGGCCGCGGCACCACCCAGCGATCCGGAGACCCACA
>CAZTOF010000675.1:0-1976 GCA_964615515.1 uncultured Gemmatimonadaceae bacterium | reverse complement strand
GATTCGCGAGTCGATCAATCCCATCACCGTCAACGGCGGGTCGGCCGATCTCCAGGGTGCCGAACTGGAGGCGGCGTGGATACCGGCCGGCGGGTGGGACATCGCGGCCGGCGTCGGTGTGTTGAGTGCGGAGTACGACAGCCTGAGCGACGCCGTGCGCAAGAACAGCCCGGTGCTGCCGGACTACAAGCTGACCAAGACACCCCGTTTCAACCATTCGCTCCGGATCGGCAGGACATTCGGCGTCCGCGGTCTGCCCGTCACCCCCCGGCTTCACTGGACGTACACGGCGTCGCAGTATCACGACCCCGTCAACACGCCCCAACTGTTTCAGGAGGGGTATCACCTGCTCCACGCCACGGTGGGCGTGGCGAGCGCGGATGGCGGGTGGGAGGTGTTGTCCGCGTTCCGCAACCTGACGGACGAGCGCCATCTCGTGACCGGGACATCCGCCTGGGGCACCGCCGCAGCCTACATCGAGCAGGTGTACGGAAGGCCGTTCGAGTGGTCGGTTGCGGTGAAGCGAACCTGGTGACCCGGCTTGACCGATCCGGGTGATGCCAACCGGCCCGGTGCCTCGCCGCTCTCTCTGCTCGCGTGGGACCATGCGCGAACTGCCGAGGTGGCACGCCTCCCCACCCTGACCTGGCTGGCGCTCCGCAACCTGGGCCGCGAACTGCGGCCAACCTGGATTCGGTGATGGCCGAGGCGCTCTCGACGTGATGGATCACCTCAACCGGCAGTTGCCCCTGCCTCCTTGACGATTGTCACGGCGGTCCGGAATTGCCGGTCGCTTGGCAATGTGTAACCTTTACACACGCTACTGGAACACTGAAAGGAGAAGCGACATGGCCAGGCGGGTCAACATCATGCTGGACGATGACTCGTGGCGTGTCATCAAGAGGCTGCCGCGCGGAACGCGCAGCCGCGCCGTCAACGCCGCAATACGGGAGTGGGCCGGCACTTCCAGGAGGCAGGACGCCACAGCCCGGATGGACGCACTTCGCGCGCGCTTGCCGACGGTTCGGACCGACCGGATCGTCGGATGGATACGGGAGGGGCGGGAGCGGAGACTGCCGTGATCATAACGCCCGACGCGTCGGTTCTGTTGCAGTGGGTCCTTCCGGGGAACGACGAGCAGGACACGGATGCGGCGCTCGCGTTGCGTGACGGAGCGGTGGCCGGGAACCTCGATCTGGTTGTTCCTCAGCTTTGGGTCTACGAGGTTGGGAACACGCTGGCGAGGCGGTTTCCCGATGATGCCGGCGAGCTGCTGGCTTCGCTGGCCGACTTCGGCCTGACCGAGGCGCGACTGGGCTCCGACTGGACAATCCGTGCCTTGTCCCTGTCCGTGAAGTACGGCGTCACATTCCACGACGCGGCGTACCATGCCGTGGCGCTCGGGCTCGGGGGTGTGTTCGTCACGGCGGACGAACGGTATGTGCGTCGCGCTGGGGCAGCCGGGGGCGTCTCGTCCCTGCGGCGCTGGCAAGTCGGGTGACGTGGTTCAGCAGCCCATGGACCGACACGCCCCGGCATTTCCCTCGCGCCCTTCCCTGCCGGCGGGACTCCTGACCGTTCTCGCCGCCTGGGCCGCCCTTCCCGTTCCCTTCCCGGCCACCGCCCAGCAGCCCGGACTGTCCGGCTACTACCTCAACGTCCTAACGCACGTCGCGGAGAGCTTGCTCGGACCTGCCGGAACCTCGGACGTGCAGCGGCTGCGCGTCATGTGGAATGCGTCGCCGGGTCCGTTGCGCGTCGATGCGGCGTACGAACATACCCTGACGCTGCGCCAGGCCGGAACCTCGGCGGGAGCGCAACTGTTCACGGCGACCGGGACCGAAACCGGAGGTGACTGGTTGCCGCTGGACGGCCGAATCGAGTCGGGCGAACGCATGGAGTGGCGCCACCGCGTGGACCGGCTCAGCGTGCAGGTCGACCTGGGCGCCGATGCGGACCTCCTGGTGGGTCGGCAG
>CAZTOF010000674.1:0-2307 GCA_964615515.1 uncultured Gemmatimonadaceae bacterium | reverse complement strand
TCCTGGTCGAGGGGGCGGCGCTGGCCGGCATCATCCTGACGCTGATGCTCTTCCTCTTCCTGGCGTGACCATGGGGGCGATCGGTACGGGCGTCGCGGTGATTCGCGACGCGGTCGCCGGTGTCCCGCCCGCCCCGGCCGTGCAGGAAGCCGGAGACGGGGAGGTGGCATGGGACGCGCTCTTCGCCCCCGACGTGGGGCTGGCGATCTGGACGCTCCTGACGTTTCTCACGCTACTGTTCGTCCTCGGAAAGTACGCGTGGGGACCGCTTCTGGGCGCCCTCGACGCCCGCCGGAAGCGTATCCAGGACGACATCGACGAGGCGAAGGGCCGGCGCGACGAGGCCGAGGCGCTGCTCGCGAAGTACAGGGAGCAGTTGGCCGAGGGGCGCCGGCAGGCGCAGGCCATCGTCGCCGAGAGCCGGGAGGCGGCCGAGGAGCTGCGGCGTGAGCTGGAGGCGAAGGCGCGGGAGGAGAGCCGGGCGATCCTCGCGAACGCGCGCCGGGAGATCGAGCGCGAACGCGACGCGGCCGTGGACGCCGTGCGGCGCGAGGCGGTCGAGGTGGCCATGGCGGCCGCGTCCAGGTTGCTCGAAGAACGCCTCGACGGCGACCGCGACCGCCAGCTGGTCACGGACTACATCGACGATCTGGCCGGCCCCGGGGGCGCCTGGTCGTGAGGGAAGACACCGTCGCCGGCAACTACGCCGAGACGCTCTTCGTGCTGGCCGGACGGCATGAAGGAGTCGAGGTCTTCGGAGAGGGTATGGAGGCGGTGGCCGCGCTCATGGACGACCCGACGGCCCGCGAGTTCCTGGTGACGCCCCGCGTCTCGGCCGCGGACAAGAAGGCGGCGCTGACGCGGTCGCTCGAAGGCGTCGTACCCGCGATGCTGGTGCGGTTCCTGCAGGTCGTGGTGGACAAGGGGCGGCAGCGTCTGCTCCCGCGGATCGCGGCGGCCTACCGGGACATGCTCGAGCGTCACCTGGGCCGGCGCCACATGGAGGTGACGGTGGCGCGGCCGCTTTCTCCCGTCGACGAGGAGGACCTGGTGG
This sequence comes from uncultured Gemmatimonadaceae bacterium, assembly GCA_964615515.1. Lineage (GTDB taxonomy): Bacteria > Gemmatimonadota > Gemmatimonadetes > Longimicrobiales > Gaopeijiaceae > Bin94. The sequence goes on along the minus strand of CAZTOF010000674.1, from coordinate 1,253 downwards.
CGCAGCTCTCGTCGGCGGCGGGGGCCACGGTGATCCCGCACGTGAAGGTGCGGCCCGCGATCATCGGAGGGATCGTGATCCGCGAGGGCGACACCGTGTACGACGGATCGGTGAAACGGCAGCTCGACGCGATGCGGCGCAGGCTCATGGCGGCCGAGCTTCAACCATAAGGACAAGAAGGGAAGCAGAGAGGAGAGATCGAGCAGAAATGGCGGATTCCCAACTCCGGGCGGGCGAGATCAAGAGCGTCCTCCTGGCGGAGATCGAGAGCTTCGAGGAGGCGCTCCACTCGGAAGAGGTGGGCGAGGTGCTCGAGGTGAAGGACGGCGTGGCGCGCATCTACGGGCTGACGAAGGCGATGGCCAACGAGATGCTGGAGATCACCTCCGGCGAGACCGGCGACACGGTCACCGCGCTGGCGCTCAACCTGGAAGAGGACAACATCGGCGCGGTGGTGATGGGGGACTGGGAGGAGCTGCGCGAGGGGGACGAGGTGCGCCGCACCGGGCGGGTGCTGGACGTCCCCGTCGGCGACGGGTACCTGGGGCGGGTGGTGAACCCGCTGGGCGAGGCCGTCGACGGCGGCGCGGCGATCGAGGCCGAAGCGCGGCGCCAGATCGACGTGGTCGCGCCCGGGATCGTGAAGCGCCAGCCCGTGAAGGAGCCGCTGCAGACGGGGATCAAGGCCATCGACGCGATGATCCCCATCGGCCGCGGCCAGCGCGAGCTGATCATCGGGGACCGCCAGACCGGCAAGACCGCCATCGCCATCGACGCGATCCTCAACCAGAAGGACACCGACGTCATCTGCATCTACTGCGCGGTGGGACAGCGCGCCGGGATGGTGGCGGGTGTGGTCGAGACCTTCCGGCACCACGGGGCCATGGACTACACGATCGTGGTGACGGCCAACGCCTCCGACCCGGCCCCCATGCAGTACATCGCCCCCTACGCCGCGACGGCGCTGGCCGAGCACTTCATGTGGCAGGGCAGGCACACGCTGGTCATCTACGACGACCTCTCCAAGCAGGCGCAGGCGTACCGTCAGCTGTCGCTGGTGCTCAGGCGCCCTCCCGGCCGCGAGGCCTACCCGGGCGACGTCTTCTACCTGCACTCGCGGCTCCTGGAGCGCGGTGAGCGACCCGCCGCCGAGCTCGTCGGACAGCTTGGCCGCGCGCTCCAGGAGCCGCGAGTGCAGGTAGAAGACGTCGCCCGGGTAGGCCTCGCGGCCGGGAGGGCGCCTGAGCACCAGC
>CAZTOF010000673.1:0-1693 GCA_964615515.1 uncultured Gemmatimonadaceae bacterium | reverse complement strand
CATGAACCTTCGGCGCGATGCGCTCGCGGCCGCATCCGAGGCGGTAATCGCGGTCGAGAGGATCTGCCTGGAAACCCCCGGCACGGTCGGCACCGTCGGTGTGCTCAGGACCGTGTCGGGCGCGGTCAACGTCATCCCCGGGGTCGTCGAGTTCACGATCGACGTCCGGGGAGAGAGCGACGACCGCCGCCAGGCCGCCCTGGCCCGCATCGACGAAGCGTTCGCGGAGATCGCGAGCCGGCGCGGCGTGCTGTTCGACTGCGTGCCGACCCACGAGACCGGCGCCAGGCTGTGCAGCCCGAGAGTCATGCGCCGCCTCGGCGAGGCGATCGAGGCGGAAGGGTTCAAGGTGCGGAGGCTGCCGAGCGGTGCCGGTCACGACGCCATGGCGATGGCGGACCTCACCGAGATCGGGATGCTCTTCGTGCGCTGCAAGGACGGGATCAGCCACCATCCGGCGGAATCGATGACCGCGGCGGATGCGGGAGTCGCAGCGCGCGTGCTGCTCCGGTTTCTGGAGCAATTCGACTCCGACGAGCGGGAGGGGATCGAGCAGGAGCAGCGCGCGGCCTGACGTCCTCGGGACGCCGCCGCGTCGGCGTCTCTTGAGAGGGCTCCCAGCGCATCACGCGGAACTTTTCCCTCACGCCGCGTCGGTCCGGGTCATCCTCGTCAGGGTTGCGTCTCCTCGGACCGATCGGTCGCGGGCGGCGGTGTGCGCGAGAGGGCGGAGATCTCCGCTCGCAGCTCCGGGGTCATGTCGATCGACACCGAGTCGAGGGAGGCGCGGAGCTGCTCGAGGTTGCGTCCCCCGATGATCGGCGCGGTGACCGCCGGGTGCGTGCCGACCCAGGCGACGGCGGCGCTCACCGGATGCAGCCCGCGGTCCTTGCAGAACGCCGCGAATCCGGCCGCGACCTCGTGCATCCATTCATCCCCGTAGCGCGCGTTGTACATCTTGTTGGTGTGCAGTCGGCCGAGGTTTTCGCCACCGCCGGCGTACTTTCCGGTGAGCAGACCGCCGCCGGTGGGGCTGTAGGGAATCACCGAGATCTCGTGAGCCTGCGCCATCGGGAGGATCTCCACCTCCGCCTGGCGCTTCACCAGGCTGTACATTGGCTCGACGACCTGGAGCCGGGCCCACCCGTGGCGTGCCTGGGCCGCGAGGGCGTCCATGGTCTGCCATGCGGAGAAGTTGCTGGCGGCGGGGTAGAGCACCTTCCCCGACCGGACGAGATCCTCGAGCCCGCGCATCTGCTCCTCGACCGGAGTCCGTGAATCGAACTGGTGCAGGAACAGGATGTCGACCCGGTCGGTGCCGAGCCGCCGGAGGCTCGCCTCCACCGCCCGGGTGACGTGGCGCCGCGACCCGCCACGCGCGTTGATGTCGGCGCCCTGCGGGTTGTAGCACTTCGTGGCGATGACCAGCTCGTCGCGGTGCCCCTTGATCAACCGTCCGAGGATGCGCTCGGACCTGCCGCGGTTGTAGGTATCCGCGGTGTCGATGAAGTTGATGCCCGCGTCGCGGCACGCCGCGTACATCCGGGCCGCAGCGTCCTCGTCGGCGTCGCCGCCGAACGGCATGGTGCCGAAGCAGAGCTGCGAGACCTGCACGCCGGTCCGTCCCAGGGGTCGATACTCCATTTCTTGACCTCACCTCTCTCCCGCGATCGTTTCCGCCCTTGCGGCCCGC
>CAZTOF010000672.1:0-1998 GCA_964615515.1 uncultured Gemmatimonadaceae bacterium | reverse complement strand
GGTGGGAAGCGTGGGCAAGCCGGGCCGGTCCGGGGATGGGGGTGGCGCCGGAGCGGAACACGTGCGGGAGCCCGCCGGTGGATAGGGACCTGTTCCGCCTCGCGGCCCGCCTGCTGGACGAGGAGACACCCTGCGCGGTGGCGACCGTGGTGCGGCGCGAACGGCCCAGTTCGGCGGCGTCGGGCAACACGGCCGTCATCACCGCGGACGGAGCCGTGCACGGGTGGATCGGGGGAAGCTGCACGCTGCCCGAGGTGACCCGTCACGCCATTGCATCGCTCAACGACCGGCAGCCCCGTCTGCTGGCCTTCGGCGGCTCTCCGGGGCCGCGCACCGACATGATCCGCGTACCGATGTCCTGCGGCAGCGAAGGGAAGGTGGAAGTGCACATCAATCCGGTGTTCCCCGCTCCCCGGCTGGTGGTGGCCGGTGATTCGCCGATCTCTCGGGCCGTCGAAAGCTTGGGCGAAGCCATGGGCTATCGGGTCGAATCCTTCGATGGTGCGCGGCAGGGGGAGATCTCGGAGCGTCGCACGGGGGTCGCGCTCTACGCCGTCGTCGCCACGATGGGTCGGGGTGACGAAGAAGCCGTCGAGCAGCTCCTCGCCGCCCGCGCGGACTACCTGGGGGTGGTGGTGTCGCCGAAAAGGATGACCCGCGTGCGAGAATACCTCGCCGCGCGGGGCGTCTGCGGCAGCCGCATCGCGAAGGTGCGGGGTCCGGCCGGACTCGACATCGGTGCCGTCACGCCCGAGGAGGTGGCCATCAGCATCCTGGCCGAGATCGTTTCGCTGGCGCGGGCCGCAGCGGGGCCGGGGGCGTCGGGCGAAGGGGAGACGGCGGGCGCCGGGGACGCGGCAAATCCCGCAGGCGCACCTGCAACCACTACTGACCCGGTCTGCGGCATGACGGTCCCCGCCGATGGATCGCGGCCCTCTTCCAACTGGCAAGGCAGGACCGTGCACTTCTGCTGCCCGGGGTGTCGCGCCCGTTTCGAAGCCGATCCGGCGGCGTATGTGTAGTCCGGTCCGGCGGGCCGGCAGTCCGTGGATGAAGCCGCCCGGGCACCGAGGGGCTGCTGGAGCGGCCCGGGCGTTGGCTCGCGGCTGCCGATGCTCGCGCGGGCTTGTACGCGGACTGTCCGGGGTGAACCGCGCATGAGGCCGGAGATCGCCCGTCTGCAGGCCGGCATGCGCAGCTTCGACTACGTCGCCGAACCCTCGATCGCGACCGCCGTGCACCTGGCGCGCGCGATGGAGAAACCGCTGCTGGTGGAGGGCGATGCGGGCGTGGGCAAGACCGAAATCGCGAAGGTCATGGCCGGGGTCCTGGAGACGGAGCTCATCCGGTTGCAGTGCTACGAGGGGCTCGACGTGAACACGGCGCTCTACGAGTGGAACTACCAGAAGCAGCTGCTCAGGTTGCGGATCGCGGCGGAGGAGGGCAGGGGACTCGAGGACATCATCTTCGGCCGCCCCTACCTCCTCGAGCGGCCGTTGCTGCGCGCCATCACCGCGGCTGAACGGGCCCCCGTCCTCCTGATCGACGAGATCGACCGCGCGGACGAGGGCTTCGAGGCGTTTCTGCTGGAGGTTCTCTCCGACTTCCAGGTCACGATACCCGAGCTGGGGACCATCCGGGCGACGCACCGGCCCTTCGTCGTGCTGACGTCGAACCGCACGCGCGAGATCGGGGACGCGCTCAGGCGGCGCTGCCTCTACCTCTACATCGAGCACCCGCCCTTCGAGAAGGAGGTCGAGATCGTGCGCGCCAAGGTGCCGGGGATTTCGGAGCGGCTGGCCGGCGAGATCACCCGTTTCGTGCAGGAGCTCAGGGGTCGCCGGCTGATGAGGCCGCCGGGAGTGGCCGAGACGCTGGACTGGGCGCGGGCGCTGATCACGCTCCACCGCGACCGGCTGGACGCCGGGACGGCGAGCGAGACGCTCGGGTGCCTGGTCAAGGACCGCCACGACATGCGGCAGGTGGACGGGGGGGAGG
>CAZTOF010000671.1:0-7068 GCA_964615515.1 uncultured Gemmatimonadaceae bacterium | reverse complement strand
GCCCCCACCTCCGCCGGCCCGGCCTCCACCCCGCAGAAGACCTCGTAGTCGATCAGCTCCGTCTGGGTAGGCCGGTCACCGCAGACCGCGCAACCGGGATCGCGGCGAATCTCCAGCTCCCTCCAGCGGCAGGAAAGCGCGTCGAAGATCTGCAGGCGCCCCACCAGCGGTTCGCCCACGTCCAGGAGCAGCTTGATCGTCTCCATCGCCTGGGCGGCGCCGATCACGCCGGGCAGCGCTCCGAACACCCCCGCTTCGGCGCAGTTGGGGATCAGCCCCGGCGGCGGCGGTTCGCGGAAGAGGCAGCGGTAGCACGGCCCCCCCTCGGCCGCGAAGACCGAGAGCTGCCCCTCCCAGCGGTACACGGACCCGTAGACGTTCGGCCGGCCCGTGAGCACGCAGGCGTCGTTGACCAGGTAGCGCGTGGGGAAGTTGTCGCTGCCGTCGACGACCACGTCGTGGGCGGCCACGATCTCGAGCGCGTTGGCCGACGTGAGGCGCACGGCGCCGGCCTTCACAGTGACGTGCGGGTTCACGTCCTCCAGGCGGGCCCGGGCCGAATCGACCTTGCGGGCTCCCAGCCCCGCCGTGCCGTGAAGGATCTGCCGCTGCAGGTTGGTCACGTCGACCACGTCGGGATCGACGATGCCCAAGGTGCCCACGCCGGCCGCCGCCAGATACAGCGCCGCCGGAGAGCCGAGCCCGCCCGCGCCGACCAGGAGCACCCGCGCCTCCCTGAGACGCTCCTGTCCGGCCCGTCCCACCTCGGGAAGCACCAGATGCCTGGCGTAGCGCGCCGCCTCCCGCGGCGTCAGGCCGGAGCGGTCGCGGTTCACTGCCCGCGCCGGCCCAGGCGGAGCGTGTAGCTCATGCCGACGCTGATGATCGGCCAGTAGTTCGCGAATGCACCCGCATCGTCATTCGTTTCCATCTTCTTCTGCTCCAGATTGTCGCGGAAAGAAGAGGATTCGAGAACCTCCCGGTCTCCGGTGGCAGCCATGGTGAGTTCCACGCCCGTGGGCAGCGCCACGCCGATATCGGCCACAAACGAGAATCCGGACGCGAAGCGCGATCCGAATCCCAGGAGCAGGTACGGCGCGACCGCCCCCGAGGAGAGGGTCGTCGTAAGGGTTTTCACTTCGGTCTCTTCGTAGGTGCCACCGCCGATCACGATGTTTGCGCCGGGGTCGAGGGTGACCCGGTAGGCGGGCTCCCCGGACTTGAAGAGCGCGCCAGCCCCCACTGTCAGGCCGCCAAGCCGGAAGTCCGCCCCCAGCATATGGAACGCCGTCGGCAGGGTCAGCGTCGCGGTGCGGTCGTCATCCAGTCCGAAGCGGCCGGTCAGATCCATGTCGAATCCCAGGAGGCCCGTTCCGCCGCGCACGGTGACCCGTTCGTGTACGCGCACCGCGACATCGGCGCCGAGCCCCATCGTTCCCGCCCGCCCGGCCACGGCGATGTCCTGCATGGCCCGGGCGGGGGCGGCGGTCACGCACGGCGACAGCGCGGCGGCCATGAGTAGCAGATTCGTTCTCATGCTGAAACTCCCGTGTTGAACTGCACGACCGGCGGGGTGGGGGCCGGATTGCTCGATTGCCAACGACGAGTTGCTCGTGTTGTCCAGATACTGTAACGGTGCGGCGCGGTGAATGCCCGATGCTCGCGAATCCGAGGCGGCCGGGACTTTGCCCGCCGGACCGAAGGGGGAACAAATGTTGTCCCGGTAACGGAAGGGAACACCTGATAAAAGGGACGGGGCCGGGCGCTCAGGGGCATGACACTTCCACGCGTCCTGAAGCGGGTGGTTCGGCATCTGACCGTGGTGGGCGGAAGCCGAGGGAATTGACAGCGCCCCGTGTCGCGGCTCACCTTCGCCCCTCCAGGATTTCCAACTTGCAGGGAAAGGGGGCGGGTGTGTCGGCAAGGATCGCGGCAACAGGCGTTGCGGTGGTCATTCTGGCCGCGTGCGGCGCGGGCGACAGCAGTCCTTCCGGCGGCACCCAGGCTCAGGCGCTTGAACAGGTGGTCGACACCATCGGCGACACGACCGTGGTGCGGACTCTGGCGGGAAGCGTGTGGGGTGCGGAAGCGACATTGGTGCCCGAGGTCTCGATCGGAGAGCTGGACGGGCCGGAGGAGTACCTGTTCGGCAACATCTATGCGATCGCGGTGGACGACGAGCGGCAGGTGTACGTGCTCGACTACCAGGCGCAGCACGTGCGGGTCTTCGACCCCGAAGGAAACCATCTCCGTACGCTGGGGGGGCGCGGGGAGTGACCGGGTGAGCTGGGCAGAGCCGTGTCGGTCGCCGTACTGTCCGACGGACGGGTTCTCATACAGGACCACGCGGGCTACCATGTCGAGGTCTACGGGCCCGACGGGAGCTACCTGGAGCAATGGTCGTACAGTTCCGACGGCGTACGCTACCCGCAGAAGCCGATGTCGGTCGACCGCGGCGACCGGATCCATGTGACCGCGGCACGGAGTTCCCCGACCCGGTTTCTCGTGGCGCAGGTCGCCGTGCTGGGCTCCGACGGAACACACGTCGAGACGCTCGACCCTCCGGGCGGCGACTTCGAGCCCCCGTCCGTCGAAATACGGTTTCCGACGCCCATCGGGGGCCACTCATCGGCGCCGTATCCCGTCCCGCTGACGGCCCGGCGCTACTGGACCGTGCACTCGAACGGCCACTTCTTCACCGGCATATCGACCGGGTACCGCATCGATCTGCATCACGGTGACGGCGTGGTGCGGATCGAGCGGGCCTACGAGCCGGCTCCGGTATCGGCGGCGGAACGCAGCCACTTTACCGAGGATCTGACGAGCGGGATGCGCCGCACCGATCCCGACTGGAGCTGGAACGGGCCCCCGGTTCCGGAGACCAAGCCGCCGTTCAGAGGTGTGATCGCCGGGCGGGACGGACGGATCTGGGTGTGGGTGTGGACGGAGGCGCATGCGGTCGAGAACGACGACCACGACCCGGACGACCCCGACTCCCAGGCGGTGACCTGGCGTTCACCGCTGCGCTATGACGCGTTCCAGGCCGACGGCACCTATCTGGGTGCGCTCGTGGCTCCCGACGATGTCACCTATCAGCCGCATCCGGTCTTCGCCGGCGACCATGTCTGGGCGGTTGTGCGGGATGAGCTGGGGGTGCAGCGGGTGGTTCGGTACCGGATCGTGGTGGGCGGGACGTAGCCGAGCGCGGACAGGGCCCCGGCTCACGCCCTCATGGGTGGCGGGTCGGATGTCGGTTCCGGAGTTGCCGGATCAGTGGACCGCGCGGAATCGCACCCCCAGGCGACCGTGGATCCACGCCGGTTCCGGCAGGGAGACCTGCAGGTGCCGATGGACGATCGACTCTTCCCGCGATGCCTCCTCCCGCACCACTGCCCCGGGGGATGCCCGGCGTTCCCGGCTGCGCAGAAACCGGCTGAGCCCCGCATGCAGTGAAACGGCGGAAAGCAAGCCGTTCATGGCCAGGAGCAGCGCCACTTCGCGGTAGCCGGCGTCGCGCTCCACCGTGGCCCCGCGCCCCGCGGTCCACGCTGCAACACCCAGGTGAAACACGCTGAAAGCCGAGTTGAGCGCTCCGGTCACCTGGAACGCGCGCGGGCCCGGCTCCGAAAGGTAGGAGTAGAGCACGAGGCCCCCGGATGCGATCCCCCCAAGGACGGTAGCCTTCGAGAGCCCGGCCATATCCGCGTCGCACCCCCCGGCGCAATCGTCGGGCCCATATCTCGTCCCGTACTTCGGTTGAATCCACGCCGCCTCCGCCAGAGTCAGCCCCGTTTCCTCCAACCAGTCCCCGAAGCGCTCGCTGCCCGCAAGCTCCATCACCCGGACGTTGTTGTCGGCGGCGACGACCTGTTCGATGAGTTCGGTCTCTCCGGACCGCTTGAGCAGGTAGCCCACCGCACAGTGCGTCCCGTGCTCATCGACGAACACGGGCACGCGCTCCCCCGGGTGAGTATGGTTGTGGGGGAACACCCCGCGCTGGCGGTATTCGCGCAGCCAGTCGAGGGCCGTGGCGCGCCGCGCACGCCGGTCGTCGCTCAGGCCGTCCGTATCCCTCGCCCGCAAGGCCGATTCGACGTTGCCGAGGTGCAGCCGTATGCGGTCAACCTCGGCGGTGGCGACCTCCGGAGGCGGCTCGGCAGCCCCCCGATGGACAGCTCCCGTGCCGACATGGGCGACGCTCCCTGCGGCGACAAGCAGAAGCAGTGATCCGATTGCCGTCGTCATCAATACTCGATTGCTCCGCATGGTACCTGACTCCTTCCCCGGTGGAACCGCCCCGGACGCGGTTCAGTCTATGTGCCTTTGATCAGCAACCTGAGACAAGTCTACAACGACGATATACCACACTGCAAGCAGTGTCGTGCGATGGTGGACCCGCCATGCCGGGCAGGTTTCCACAGGTTGCAGGCCAACGCCTCGCCTGGTCACCGTCTCCAGGCCGCCCCATCGGGGATTCCGCGGCTGAAAAGCACCTCGAGGCCGGGCCGGAAGGCCAGGCGGGCGGCGTCGGCCGCGGTTCGCACTTCGGGGGGCAGGTCGCCGAGGATCGCCTGCACCTGTCCGGTAACCGGGTCCCGCACGATCGCGGCAGGACGGTCCGTGCCGGTGTCCAGTGAGAAGGTCCCGTCCGGCGCCGAGAGGGTGATCCGGTCCAGGAGGTCCGCCCACCCGGGCTGCACCGGCAACACGAACGCGAAGGACGAACTCCCGTCGCCGTCGGCGACTTCGGGCATCGGGAAGTCGAGTGCGAACAGTTCGGCGCCATCGGCCGTCGCGCCGACGAGCCTGTGGTCGCCCCCGCCCCGGGGCAGCGATGGCGTGGCATCGATCACGAACACCGGCTCGAGGTGGGGGACCCCGTGCCGGTCGACTCCACCGACGATCAGAAGCGACCTGGCGGGAGCCGGCCGGCCGGCCCTCAGTGCGTCGTTCTCCCTCCCGGGCCTGTATCGCAACGCGTTGGTGAAGTGGAAGTCGCTGATCCACGTCGGATCGCAATAGGACATCAGGTCCGGCGTGCCGGGTTCAACCAGCGCTTCCGTCCCGAAGTCGTATCCCCACGCGCCGGTCGTGCCGTCCGGCTCGGGAAATGACGGGTCCGTGTTGGGCGGATCGCCGCAGGGAGCGTGGTACATGTACATGTTGTGCCCGAGTTCATGGCTCATGACCGTCGAGTCGGGCACGGAGAAGCTGGTCCACCCCGGCACGTATGCCACGCCGCGGGCGCCTGTGACCTCGCCCGACATCATGCCCATGTAGTACCCGCTGCCACTCTCCGCTCTGTAGATCGCATTCGTCCGGCGCAGCAACGCCGAGGCGTCGTTCGAGTCCGTTACGACCGGATCATGAATCTTCAGGTCGATGTCCGCCACCGGGAGCAGTGCGTTGACCTGCCACAACAGGTTGTCGTCGGCGGACAGGTCCTCGGTGATGTCCAGGATGGTTGAATCCGGATCCTCCTTCCACAGGAACGGGATGAGCGTGAGTTCCAGTTCGGGCATTTCGCGCACGTCCACCGCCATCCGGCCCGTCTCGGGAATGCGGCCGGAAATGCCCAGATCCGGATCCGTGGTTTCGTCGGGATCGATCTCCACCACCACTTCGAGCCCCGGCTGAACCAGGGAGTCCGGAACCAGGGCGTTGGCCGAGTACTTCAGCGAACTCTCGTCCAGCGCTTCGACGACGACCGACGACCCCGGCTCGATGTCGATCACCTCCGCCTCCGAGCCGTTCACGTAGAAGGTGGCCCGGACGAGCGGAATCGTGTCGTCCGCGGCCGACGGCGCCACCACGAAGACCCGCAGCAAGGCCTCCTCGCCGGCGACCAGCGGCACCGGATAGACCCTGGACTGCACGGCCTGGGTCAGGTATGCGTCCGAACCGTCCCGGGGCTTCCGGCACGACGCGATCCGCCGCTTCCCCAGGCGTTCCAGCCACTCGAGAAAACCCTCGTCGACCGGCGCGCACAGGTCGGTGCCGCCCGCGAGGAATTCGCCGAGGCGGTTCATCCGGGTCATGCTGAGCGGGAGAGGCCCGGACAGGTCGGTGTTGGTAAGGTGGAGGCGGCGCAGCCTGGCCATGTCCCCGACCTCGTCGGGCAGCGGGCCCGTCAGCGGGTTACCGATCAGATCCAGAATGTCGACATTGTACGGAACGGTCAGTTCCGCCGGAATCGGACCCGTCAGATCGTTGCCACCCAGGTAGAGGTAGGTCAGGCGGGAAAGGTCGCCCAGCTCCGGCGGGATCTCCCCGGTCAGCGCGTTCCCGCCGAGGTCGACAACGATAACGTTCTCCATGTCGCCGAGTTCCGGCGGAATGGAACCGGAAAAGTCGTTGCGTTGAAGCCCCAGCACCTCGAGTCGTTTCAGCTTGGCGAGTTCGGGCGGAATGGAACCGGAAAAGTCGTTGGCGCCAACCGACAGTTGCTTGAGCTGCGCGAGGTTCCCGAGCTCCGGCGGAAGGGGACCGGAGAATTCGTTGACGGAAAGCCCCAGCGATTCGAGTTTGGGAAGGTTGCCGAACTCCGGTGGAATGGGGGCGCGCAGCCGGTTCCCCCACAGCCACAGTTTTCTCAGTTCCGTCAGGTATTCGATCTCGGGCGGGATGGTCCCCTTGAGGCCGTTGTCTCCGAGGTCCATTTCGACCACCCGGCCGTTCTCATCCGTGGTCACTCCATGCCAATCCGAGAAGGGGGCGTCCGAAAGCCACCCCTCGCTGGAAATCCAGTCCGGTCCGCCCATGGCCTCGTAGAGCGCGACAAGAGCTTCCCGGTCACGGTCGAGGATCGCCGTGACCGCGGCGGTGGCGGACACCGAATCCGCGGTCGCGGTGACCACGGTTTCACCGTCCCCCGTGGCGCGGACCAGCCCCGATTGGCTGACGGTCGCCACGGACGTGTCGCCGGCCGACCACACCACATCGTAGTCCTCGATCACGTCCCCATCCGTGTCGACGACCACCGCCGTGAGGCGGGTGGTGTCGTGCAGGGCCCGCAACACCACCTCCGTGGGGCTCACCGTGATCGACGCCGGTTCGGGCGGGGGGGGG
>CAZTOF010000670.1:0-6343 GCA_964615515.1 uncultured Gemmatimonadaceae bacterium | reverse complement strand
GCCCCCCCACCAGCCCCGCCATGAGGTCGCTCAGGATGTCCCCGAACATGTTCTCCATGACCAGCACGTCGAAGCGGTACGGATCCAGCACCAGGTACATGGCCGTCGCGTCGATGATCCGGTCCTCGAAGGCCACCCGGTCCGCATAGCGCTCCGCTATGCGCCGCCCCACCTCGAGAAAGAGCCCCTGGGTGTGCTTCAGGATGTTCGCCTTGTGTGCCAGCGTGACCTTCCGCCGCCCGTTCGCCACCGCGTAGTCGAAGGCGAACCGCACGATCCGCTCCGACCCGAAGCGCGTGGTGATCATGACCGACTCCGCGGCCGCCCTGGGGTCGTTCTCCATCCCGATGAAGTGCTCGACCCCCACGTACAGCCCTTCGGTGTTCTCGCGGATCAGCACGAGGTCGATGTCCTCGTAGCGGCCGCCCGGCAGGATGGTGCGGACGGGGCGGACATTGGCGAAGAGGTCGAACTCCTTGCGAATGGCGACGTTCACCGAACGGAAGCCCGAGCCGGACGGCGTCGCGAGAGGCCCCTTTAGCGCCACGCGGTTGGCGTCGATGGAGTCGAGCGTCTCCTGCGGGAGGGGGCTGCCCTGGTACCTGAGCGCGGTCTCACCGGCCGCCCGTTCGTCGTAATCCAGCCGCGCGCCGGCCGCGTCGAGGACACGCAGCACGGCGGCGGTCACCTCCGGTCCGATCCCGTCGCCGGGGATGACCGTGACCGTCCTACACATGGTTGTAGTGTGTATGTGTGTAGGACGGGCGGCGGGACCCGTATCCGGACCTGGTCCGCGCGGGCAGTCCCGCCGGCGATCCCCCGCGACAGCAACGGGTCGATTCGCTCACCCTTCACCTCCGGCCTCGAAATCCAGCGCCGCCGAGTTGATGCAGTACCGCAGCCCCTCCGACCCCGGCCCGTCCGGGAAGACGTGCCCCAGGTGCGCGTCGCAGCGGCTGCAAACCACCTCGGTCCTCCGCATGAAGAAGCTGCGATCGTCCTTTTCGTCCACGCCGCCGCCGGCCGACGGGCGGGTGAAGCTGGGCCAGCCGGTCCCCGAGTCGAACTTGTCGGCGGACTCGAAGAGGGCCTGCCCGCAGCACACGCACATGTAGGTGCCGTCTTCCTTGTGAGCCCAGTACTCGCCGGTGAAGGCGCGTTCGGTGCCGCCCTTGCGGGTGACCCGAAACTGTTCCGGCGTGAGCACTCGGCGCCATTCGCGGTCGCTCCTGCGGACTGCGCCCGCGTCGCGCCCGGTGGTCTTCTTCATACCAGGTACCCTCCGTCCACGGGGATTACAGCGCCCGTAATATGGCGCGAAGCCTCGGAGCAGAGGAACAGGATGACCGACGCCACGTCCTGGGGGTCGCCCAGGCGGCCGAGCACGCTCCGTTCACGGGCCCGGTCCAGGATCTCCGCGGGCACCCGGTCCGTGAGTTCGGTGGTTCGGATGTACCCGGGAGCCACCGCGTTCACATTCACGTTCGCCGGACCCAGCTCCAGCGCCGCGCTGCGCGTGAACCCGATCAGGCCGGCCTTCGTCGAGCAGTAGTTTGCCAGCCCGAACTCGCTGGACAGCCCGTGCACCGAGGAGACGTTGACGATCTTGCCGAACTCCTGGGCGCGGAAGTACGGCGCGGCCGCACGCGTGCAGTAGAAGGCTCCCGAGAGGTTGGTGTCGATGACGGAGCGCCACTCGTCGTCGCTCATGCGCCACAGTGCGCGGTCCCGCCCGATGCCCGCGTTGTTGACGAGGATGTGCACCCCCCCCAGCCGGTCGTGCGCCTCCGCGATGAACGCCGAGGCCTCTTCCGGATCCCGGATGTCCGCCGCGCGCGCGAAGACCCCGACCCCGAACTCCTCCAGCATCTCGCACGTCTCCTCCGCCATCCGCCCGCTCTCCTCCCCGGAATCGAGGTGATTGAAGGCGATGTGGACGCCGTTTCTCGCAAAGGCCACGGCGGTCGCGCGCCCGATCCCGCTGGAACCGCCGGTCACGATCGCGACGTGGCCCCCCGGCGGCTCGGGCGCCAACGCCAGCGCCGGCCCCGGCCCGGTCTCGACCCGGCTCAGCAGTTCCTCGACGGCGCCGCCCACGCGCGCCTGTCCTCCCCCCGGCTCCCGGCTCCGGGTCACCATGGCGCGTCCATGTGCTTGATCGACCTTCCCTCCACCAGGAACACCACGTCCTCCGCGATGTTGGTCGTCAGGTCGCCGATCCGCTCCAGGTGCTGCACCACCAGGATCATCTCCAGCCCGGGACTGATGTAGCGCGGCTGCTCCAGCATGTACGACACGATGATCCGGATGGACGAGCGCCGCAGATCGTCCACCCGCCGGTCCTCGGCGATGACGCCCCTGGCCTGGTCCACGTCCCGGTTGACCATGGCGTCGAGCGCCGTGCCGAGCATCCCGCGGACCTGGCCGCCCATCTCCCAGATCTCCATGATGTCCGGCAACGGGGGGTGCTTCCCCAGACGCCGGCTCGCCTTGGCGATGTTGACCGCGTGGTCGCCGATGCGCTCCACGTCGTTCGATGCCTTGAGCGCCACGAACACGAGGCGAAGGTCGCCGGCCATGGGGTGCTGGAGCGCCAGCAGCTCGATCACCCGCTCGTCGATCTCGACTTCGAGTTCGTCTATTCGGTCATCCGCCTTGCGCACCAGCCCGGTCATCCGGCGGTCCCGCTCGCGCAGCCCCTGCATGGCCATGCGAACCAGTTCCTCCGCCCGCCCGGCCATCTCGAGCAGCATCCGCTGGAGCCGGTCGAGTTCCGTCTCGACGGGGGCTCGTGACAAGAGGGGTTCCGTCATGGGATGCGGCCGGTCAGATAGGATTCGGTGCGGGGGTCGCGAGGGTTGGTGAAGAGCGTCTCGGTAGGACCGTACTCGACCAGCTCGCCGCCGGCCAGATACGCGGTCAGGTCGGAAAGGCGCGCGGCCTGCCTGCGTCCGTGCGTGGCCAGCACGATCGTGTAGTCCCGTTTCAGCGCATGGATCAACGACTCGATGCGCGCCGTGGCCGCGGAATCGAGGGCCGAGGTGGGTTCGTCCAGGAGCAGCACTTCGGGTTTGAGCGCCAGCGTCCGCGCAATACAAAGGCGTTGTTGCCGTCCGGCCGACAGTGTCGGCGCCGGGGCGTCCAGATCCTCCGCGACATCCGACCAGAGGCCCACCGCGGTGAGCACCTCTTCGGCCAGCTCCTGCAGGTCGCCGGCGTAGCCGCTCGCGCGAGGCCCGAAGGCGACGTTGTCGAAGATCGACCTGGGAAAGAGCGTGGCTTGCTGAAACACCATGCCGATCCGCCGCCGGACCTCGACCGGGTCGACTCCCTCCTGGTGGATGTCCACCCCGTTGAAGCGTACCGTGCCGGTGGTCACCACGCCCGGCGTCAGTTCGTTCAAGCGGTTGAAGGCGCGCAGCAGGGTGGTCTTGCCGCTCGCGGACGGGCCGATGATCGCGACGACCCGCCCGCGCGGGATCGAGAGGGTGACCTTCGTGAGGGCCGTCCTCCGCCCGAAGCTGACCGTGAGGTCTTCGGCGGCCAGTACGGGGGCCGCGCCGGTTCCAGCCGCCGGGGCGCTCACCGGGAGGCACCCCGCAGGTGGCGACGCACGGCCAGCGCGGCCAGGTTCAGCACCAGTAGCACGAGCAGGAGGGCGACGGCGGCGCCCGCCGCCAGTGCGGCGAAGTCCTGCCCCGACCGCGTGGTCCACGCGAAGACCTGGGTGGGCAGCGAGGTGAGCGGATCCCCCGGTCCCCGCGGAGCGAAGGTCATGAAGGAGACCGCTCCGAGCACCAGGAGCGGCGCCGCCTCCCCGACCGTGCGGGTGAACGCGAGGCAGCTGCCCGCGACGATCCCGGGCGCCGCCGCCGGGAGCACCTCGCCCCGGACCACCTGCCACCGGGTCGCGCCCAGGCTGTAGGCGGCCAGCCGCACCCCCTCGGGGACCGCGCGGATACACGCCCGCGAGGTCACGATCACCGTGGGGAGGGCCAGCGCGGCCAGCGTGCAGCCGCCGGCCAGGATGCCCGGTCCCATCCCCAGACCCCGGACGAAGAGCGCGAGCCCGGCGACCCCGTAGACCACCGAGGGCACGCCGGCCATGCTCGCCAGCGCCGAACCGACCAGGGCGACCGGCCGGTTCCGGGGCGCGTACTCCTCGAGGTAGATCGCGGTGCCGACCCCGGCGGGAAGGGCCAGGGCCGCCGTGAGCAGAGCGAGCCACAGGGTCCCCGCCAGTGCCGGACCGACACCCGCGCTGTCCGCCAGCCGCGAGGGCATGTCCAGCAGGAAGCCCGGGTTCGCCACCGGCCGGGCTTCGCCCACGAGGAAGACGGCCAGCAGCAGGAAGCCCGCCATGACCCCAAAGGCCGCCACGCCGCACAGGGTGCCGAGCATGTCCCGGCGCCGGGTCGGGGCGTTCACCGCGCGCCTGCCCCGAGCCGGCGCGACACCAGGAAGCCGCCCGTCGCGTGCAGTCCCCAGGAGACCACGAGCAGGACCGCGCTCACGGCGAAGAAGGCCCCGTACGGAAGCGTTCCGCCCGGAACGTCGCCCAGGCTCGACTGGGCGATGAAGGCGGTGAGCGTCCTGAGTCCTTCCAGTGGGCTCCACGTCAGCTGCGCCTGGTTGCCGGCCGCCAGGGTCACGATCATGGTCTCGCCGACGGCCCGGGCCATCGCCAGAAAGACCGCCGCCGCGATCCCTCCCGACGCCGCGGGGACCAGCACCCGCGCAACGACCCGGCCTCTGCGGGCCCCCAGTGCGAGACCCGCCTCCACCAACGGCGCCGGCACCGACTTGAGCGCGGCCCGGGAGAGGACCACCACCGTGGGCAGGATCATCAGCCCCACGACCAGACAGGCGGACAGTGCGTTGAACGCCTCCGTGCCGGGCCAGAGGCCCCTGAGCGCGGGAGTGACGAAGTTGAGGGCGAAGTAGCCGTGGACGACGGTCGGCACCCCCGCCAGCAGCGCCACAACCGCGGTCAGCACCCGCTCGGTGCGGGCGCCGGCGTAGTGCTCCAGGTACACGGCGGTCATGAGGCCGGCCGGAACCCCGAACACCCCCGCGCCCACGGCAATCTGCCCGGTGGCGGCGAGGAGCGGCAGCACCCCGAAACGGGGCTCTTCGGCGAACGGCGTCCAGTCCGTCTCGGTGAGGAAGCGGACCAGGGAAACCTGGGTGAAGAAACGTCCCGTCTCCACGCCGAGGACGCCCACCAGGGCGGCCAGCGTCGCCACGGACGCGATCGTGCACGCCAGGAACACCGGGCCCGCGAGGCGGTCGGCCGGACTGCGCGAGCCCCCGCCAGCGTCCGACAGTTCCGCCGCCGTCACGGCGATCCCTCCCTGGCGGCTTCCAGCAGCGCCAGGCTCCGCCCATACTCCGCGGCGGGAAGGGGCGCGTAGCCGACTTCCTCGGCCAATGCAGCACCGGCCGAGACATAATATTCGGCGAATCTGTACACATCAGCCGCCATGTACATGTTTCTGTACACATTCCTGACGTATATGTACAGGTCACGTGCCAGCGGGCTGTAGCTGCCGTCACCGATGGCGGCAGGCGTCGGTTGTACGCAACCGAAGCCGGTGTCCACCGCCAGCGCGCGCACCGGCTTCTCGCCCGCGGCGTAGCCGGCCGACCCCAGGTAGCCCAGCGCCCACCGGTTGCCCGCCACCCCGCGGGCGATGAGGTGATCGTCTTCGGTCTGGTAGTGGTCGGCGCGGCTGGCTCCCGGGCGGCCCACGATCACCCTCGTGAAGAAGCGGAAGGTTCCCGAGTCGTCGCCGGGTCCGAAGAGGCGGATCTTCTCGGCCGGGAAGGACGGCCTCAGGTCACGCCAGGTCCGCACGCGGCTCTCCGGCTCCCACAGCCGCCTGAGCTCGGCCAGGGTCAGGCAGCCGACCGCCTCGTTGGCGGGGCTGGCGACCACGACCACCCCGTCCCTGGCCACGGGAACGGCCAGGTGGCGGATCCCGGCGGCGGCGCAGAGGGCCGCTTCGGCGGAGGTCATCGCCCGGGACGCGCCCGCGATGTCGATCTCCCCCTCGCAGAAGCGCCGCAGCCCGCCCCCGGTACCCGAAACGCGCACGACGACCCGGGACCCGGGGTGCTTCCGGGCAAACGCTTCGGCCACCGCCTCCGAAAGCGGGTACAGGCTGCTGGAGCCGTCGACCACCAGCACCCCGCCGCCACCGGAATCGCCCGCGCACCCGGCCACGGCGCAAAGGAAGAGGGCCGCGCCCGCGCGCCTTGCCGGGGTCCGCCGGTTCATGCCGGGACCACCCTCACCGCCCCCGCGCGGTGCAGGGGAATGCTGAAGGTGACGGTCGTGCCC
>CAZTOF010000669.1:0-2743 GCA_964615515.1 uncultured Gemmatimonadaceae bacterium | reverse complement strand
TAATGTAACGTTGTCTTTACATCGTGAATCGGTGAAGCGAAGCGTCCAGCGCGGATGCATCGCCGGTCGAATGCCGTGGGGGTCTTGTCCGCGGGCTGCCAGTCCGTGGACAAGCCCGCACGAGCACCGAGAGCGGCGAGGCGCCGGGCTGGCAAGGCGCGCCGAGAGGTGAATAGCAGGGCTATTCGCCCGAGGAGCAACGCAGAGCGAAGCCTGGGAGCCACCAAATGTATACTGTGATTGACATAATGTAACGTTGTCTTTACATCGTGAATCGGTGAAGCGAAGCGTCCAGCGCGGATGCATCGCCGGTCGAATGCCGTGGGGGTCTTGTCCGCGGGCTGCCAGTCCGTGGACAAACCCGCACGAGCACCGAGAGCGGCGAGGCGACTCCCGGGAGCCCGTGCGCCGGGTTTGGCAAGCCCCTTGTCCGAGGGCTCCCAGGCACGAATGCCGCCCGGCTCCGGCGTCCCCGGGTCTTCCGCACAGGCTATCTTACCCGTTCGGCACCGGACTGCGGTGCACGACGGAGACCGGACACTCAGTGAAGGCCCAGGGAGGCGAGAATGGCGACACGGACCCCGCTGGTCTTCGTCCACGCCGACGAGTCGTGCCTGGGCAACCAGTTCAGGGACCGGGACCGCCCCGGGGGCGCGGCGGTGCTCCTGGAGTACTGGACGGACGGAGGCTGGGTACGCCGCGACCTGTGGACCTCGGACCCCTCCACAACCAACAACCGGATGGCTCTCACCAGCGCCATTCTGGCCCTGGGGGCCCTGAAGGAGCCCTGCCGGGTCCGTTTCGTCTCGGACTCCCGGTATCTGGTGCAGGGAGCCTCGCAGTGGATGCCCGCCTGGAAGCGCAAGGGGTGGAAGCGCAAGGGCGGCGCGATCGAGAACCTGGACCTGTGGCGGCGGCTGGACCGGATCGCCGCGCGCCACGAAGTGACGTGGGCGTGGGTCCGGGGTCACGCGGGAGATCCGCGCAACGAATACGTGAACGACGTGGCGCAGAGGGCCGCCAGAGAGCTGTCGGCGGCACCCCGGGCGGTGCCGTCGGGGTTCGAGGCATGGCTCGAGGAGCAGCGCGAAGAGAAGGAGCGCTACCTGGACTACTTCGAGTTCGCGCCGCCGGAGGGGTAGGAGCCCGTCGACGGGATCTTGCCCGCCGCATCGCCCACGGGTCCCGGTGCTCGCGCGGATTGATCCGCCGGCGCGCAGGGCTCGTCGACGGAGCCGTACCCGAACTCCTCCTTCATGGCCGAGACGAGGGTCGGCGCGACAGCCTCAGGAGTGACTTCGCGACCGAGGAGCCGGCTGACGCTCGTGACCCGGCAGCCGTGCAGGCCACACGGCACGATGGCGTCGAAGTACGAGAGGTCGGTGTTGGCGTTCAGGGCGAAGCCGTGCGAGGTGATCCACCCCGACGAGACCCGGATCCCGATGGCGGCGATCTTCGCGCCCCCGGCCCACACGCCGGTGGCCCGCTCGTCGCGCTCGCCCTCGATGCCGAAGGTGCGGAGTGCGCGGATCAGCACCGCTTCGAGGCTGCGCAGGTACGCGTGCAGGTCCGTTCGGTCCGGCTTGAGGTCGAGGATCGGGTAGCCCACGAGCTGGCCCGGACCGTGATAGGTCACGTCGCCGCCGCGCCCCGCCTCGAAGACGCCGATCCCCCGGGCGGCGAGCTCGCGAGGCGAGACCAACAGGTGGCCGCGCCCGCCGGCCGACCCGAGGGTGATGACGTGGGGGTGCTGCAGGAGGAGCAGGGTGTCGGGGATCTCGCCGCTCCTGCGCTGTTCGACCAGCGCGGCCTGCAGCTCCAGTGCCTCCGTGTAGGCGGTCTGGCCGGGATACCTCACCGAGAGGGTGCGGTCGCCCCGGAATGCGGGCGTCGGTCGGCCGCGCGATGACCTCGCCTCTTCGGGCACGCGGGGGGTGGCCACGGGCCGTCTGCCTCCGCCGTTCCGGACCCGCCCGCCGGCGTCAGGCGTCCTCCGGGAAGTCCTCCAGCAACTCCTTGAGCGCGGACAGGAAGCGCGCCGAGTCCGCCCCGTCGACCAGCCGGTGGTCGTAGCCGAGCGAGAAGAAGGACCGCTTACGGATCGCCATGGAGTCGTCGCCGGACTCGGGGTCGGTGAGCACCACCACCCGCTTCTCGATCGACCCGGTCCCCAGGATCGCCGAAGTTCCCTTGGGAATGACGGGCATCCCCACCATGGTCCCCAGCACGCCCGGGTTGGTGATGGTGAAGGTGGCGCCCTGGATCTCCGCCGGCGCAAGCTGCCGCGCCTTCGCCCGCGTGGCGAGGTCGATGATCTTCCTGGCGGTCCCGACGAGGCTCAGGTCATCGGCGTCGTGGATGACCGGCACGATCAGCCCGGGGTTCAGGTCCACCGCCATCCCGAGGTTGACGGCGCCCCGGTAGATGATGTTGTTCCCCGAGATGACGCCGTTGACCGTGGGGAAGTCGCGCAGGATGCGGGAGCACGCCCACGCGACGAACGCCGTGTAGGAGACGCGCGCGCCACGCTTGCTCCAGCGCGCCTTGTTCTCGCGGCGGATGCGGTCCACGGCGGTGAAGTCGATCTCGATGATCGAATGGACGTGCGCGTGGATCCGCTTGGCCAGGATCATGTGCTCGGCGGTGAGGCGCCGGACCTTGTCCATGGTTTCGACCCGGTCTCCCTCGCGCACGGGGAAGACCGCGTGGTCGACCTCGCGCTGGAAGCGGTGCCACAGGTCGT
>CAZTOF010000668.1:0-2154 GCA_964615515.1 uncultured Gemmatimonadaceae bacterium | reverse complement strand
CCCTCCTGACCCGCCGCGTCCGTTCCACCACCAAGCACCGCCAGCACCGCCACACCCCACGCCAGCCCCTTCGTTCCCATCTTCATCGCGTCGGCCTCCCCCCCGCGGCGGCCAGGTCGTCGACCACCCTCACCGCGGCGTCGTGGGTCAGATAGTGGTGCCCGTCCACAAGCACCGTCTCTCCCGGGTTCACCCAATCCGTGCTCGCCCCGATCATGAGGAGCTCGACCTGGCGGTCGTTTTCCATGCCGGGATGCACGTAGTGCCAGCTGGCGCGCCCGTCGTCGACCACGAAGAGGTAGGGGCGCCCGTCGGTGGCCTCCAGAATGGCCGTCCTGGGCACCAGGAGCCGGTCGGGGAACTTCTGCGCCTCCAGGTCGGTCTCGGCGTACATGCCGGGAAAGATGCGGCCGTCCGGGTTGCTCACGTGGACGGTCACGCGGGCCGTGTTGGTCTCCGGGTCGACCAGCGGGTTGATCGTCTCGATCTTGCCGGTGAAGGGCCGGCCGGGGAAGGCCGTGAACTCCACCTGGGCCGCGTGCCCCTCGTCGAGGTAGACGACTTCGGTGCCGAGCACCTGGACGGACACCTTCATCGGGTCCATGTCGATCACGGTTACGGCTTCCTCGCCCTCGCCCACGTACTGTCCGGCAACCAGCTTGACGTCCGCGATACGGCCCCCGAACGGAGCACGCACGGCGGTCTCTTCCAGATCCCTGACGGCGCGCCGATGGTCGACTTCGGCCTGGTCGAGTCCGGTGAACGCCCGCGCCAGGCTGTCGCGTGCCGCCCGCACCCGCGGATCGGTGATCTCCTCGTCGCCCAGCACCCGCACCTGGTATTCCGCCTGTGCCCTGCGCAACGCCGCCGACTGCGCCGCCAGCGCGAGCGCGTACTCGGTGGTGTCGATCCGCACCAGGAGCTCGCCGGCGCGCACGACCTGGTTCTCCCGCACCCTGACCCGCGACACGATCCCCGACTTCCTCGCCTTCAGCTTGGCCTGGCGGATCGCCTCGGCGCGCCCCTTGGCGGTGACCGAAATCCTTAGCGTGTCCTGGACGGCCACGGCGCCGGAGACCGGGACGGGAAGCTCGGTGTTGAACTGCTGCGTGACCGACGCTGCGACCGTGTCGGCGGCGGTGGCCGGCTCGGTCGTTTCCTCCTCGGTCTCCTCCTCCTCGGGCGGAGGCCGCAGCCGCATCCAGGTCCCCCAGCCGATGGCCCCCAGGATGATGAGAGTGGTCAGCACCTTCAGTGTGGCTCGTGATCGCGCCATCGCTCAAAGCTCCCTTTGACTCGAGAGTCGGAAGAAGTAGAACGGGAACCCCTGTCCCCGGTTCGTTGGACACGCGCCTTTGCGGCGAGGGTTGCCGCGCGCCGTCACGCTAGCGCCTCCCGCGGGCGTCCAAAAACTAAAGCACTCGGGCCCCGTACCTGCGGGCCACGTAATCCCCCAGAATCTCCTTGAATTCCTCCACGATGCGGTCGCCCTTGAGCGTCCGCAGATGTTTCCCGTCCACGTACACCGGCGCCTTCGGCTCCTCGAAGTTGCCCGGCAGCGAGATCCCGAGATCCGCGTGCTTCGACTCTCCCGGTCCGTTCACCACGCAACCCATGACCGCCACCTTCAGGTCCTCCACCCCCGGGTAGACGCTGCGCCACTCCGGCATCCGCTCGCGGATGTGCCCCTGAATGTCCTCGGTCATCTCCTGGAAGAAGGTGCTCGTCGTGCGGCCGCAACCCGGACACGCCGTCACCTGCGGCTCGAAGCTGCGGATCTCGAGCGACTGCAGGATCTGCTGCGCGACCCGCACCTCCTCGGTGCGGTCACCCGACGGCCGCGGCGTGAGCGACACCCGGATCGTGTCGCCGATCCCCTCGATCAGGAGCGGAGAGAGCGCGGCCGCCGTGGCCACGATCCCCTTCGCCCCCATCCCCGCCTCGGTTAGACCCAGGTGCAGCGGGTATTCGGTGAGCGGGGCGAGCTGCCGGTACACCAGGATCAGGTCGCGCACGCCGGACACCTTCGCGCTCAGCACGATCCGGTCCGCCCCCAGCCCGGTCTCCTCGGCCAGCTCCGCCGACCGGGTCGCGCTCTCCACGATGCAGTCCCGCAACACCTGACCCGCGTCCTTCGGGGTCTCGCGGCGGCCG
>CAZTOF010000667.1:0-5276 GCA_964615515.1 uncultured Gemmatimonadaceae bacterium | reverse complement strand
GTGGACACGACCGGGCTCGTGACGGCGGTGGCAATCGGGAACACCGAGGTCCGGGCGGTGTCGGGCACCGTGGAGTCGAGCGCCGTGGTGACGGTGACGCCGGCCGGGGACCGGATCCGCGTGTCCCCCGATTCCGCCGCGTTCACGGCGCTGGCGGATACGGTGCGCCTGGTCGCCGAGTCGATCGACGCGAACGGGGATGCGACCGGAGAGGTCGACGCGAAGTGGTCGTCGAGCGACGAGGCGGTGGCGACGGTGGATTCCACCGGGCTGGTGACCGCGGTGGACAACGGCAGCGCGGAGATCACGGCGACGGCGGGGTCCGCGACGTCGAGCGCCGTGATCGTGGTGTCCCAGGAGGCCGACGCGCTCTGGGTGTCGCCGGAAAGCGCGGCCTTGCTGAAAGGCGAGGATGTACAGCTCACCGCCGACGTGGTCGACGCGAACGGCTATCCCGTCCCGGGTTACGTCTTCACCTGGTCGTCGGACGACGAGGAGGTGGCGACGGTGGACACGACCGGGCTCGTGACGGCGGTGGCAATCGGGAACACCGAGGTCCGGGCGGTCTCGGGCGAGTTCGAGTCAAGTGCCGCGGTGAGCGTGAATCCACCCGGGACCAGGATCCGGGTTTCCCCGGAGACGGCCACCTTCACGGCCCTGGCGGACACCGTGCGCCTGGTGGCGGAGGCGGTCGACGAGGACGGAGACGCGATCGAGGAGGTCGATGCCGACTGGTCGTCGAGCGACGAGGCGGTCGTGACGGTGAATTCCACCGGGCTGGTGAAGGCGGCGGGCAACGGCAGCGCGGAGATCACGGCGACGGTGGGGTCCGCGACGGCGAGCGCCACGGTCGAGGTGTCCCAGGAGGCGGCCGCGCTCGAGGTGTCGCCGGGGAGCCATACCCTGGAGGAGGGCGAGACCGTGCAACTCTCCGCCGACGTGGTCGACGCGAACGGCTATCCGATCCCGGGATACGACTTCACCTGGTCGTCGGACGACGAAGCCGTGGCGACGGTCAGTTCCACCGGGCTGGTGACGTCGAAGGAAGAGGGCTCGGCCGAGATCACGGCCGAGGCCGACGGCACCGACCTCGCGGGGGTCGCGAGCATCGTGGTCGAGGCCGAAGCCGTGGACCGGATCCGGGTGTCACCCGACGGCGCCGTGCTCACGGCGTTGGCGGACACCGTGCGCCTGGTGGCGGAGTCGATCGACGAGAACGGAGACGCGATCGAGGAGGTCGACGCGAGCTGGTCGTCGAGCGACGCGGCGGTCGCGACGGTGAATTCCACGGGACTGGTCAAGGCGGTGGGCAACGGCAGCGCGGAAATCACGGCGACGGCGGGGTCCGCGACGGCGAGTGCCACGATCGAGGTGTCCCAGCAGGCCGTCGCGCTCCGGGTGTCGCCTCGGAGCCATACTCTGGAAGAGGGCGAAACCGTGCGGCTCTCCGCCGCCGTGGTTGACGCGAACGGCTATCCGATCCCGGGATACGACTTCACCTGGTCCTCGAACGACGAGACGGTGGCGACGGTCGGTTCCACCGGGCTGGTGACGTCGAAGAAGGAGGGCTCGGCCGAGATCACCGCCGAGGCTGACGGCACCGACCTCGCGGGGGCCGCGAGAATCCTGGTCGAGCGCAAGGAGATCACCGACCCGCGTGAAATCCTGACTCTGCTCTACCGCACGGCGGGCGGCGCGAACTGGACGACCAACACCAACTGGCTGACCGACGAACCTCTCGGGTCGTGGCACGGGGTGACGGTCGATGGAGAAGGCCGGATCACCGAACTGCGTCTACGCTACAATGGCCTGACAGGCGAGATTCCCCGGGATCTCGGCAATCTCAAGCATCTCAAGCGGCTTGATCTCGGCAGGAACAGCCTCACCGGCACGATCCCGCTCGAACTCGCACGCCTGTCCGAACTCGACGAGCTGGTTCTCTTCGTCAACAATCTCACCGGAACGATCCCACCCCAACTTGGAAGCCTGGCCAAACTGAGATACCTGGGGCTCAGCGACAACAGTCTCACGGGTGCGATCCCGCCGGAGCTCGGAAACCTGGGCCGTCTCAATCAACTGCGTCTCAACAACAATGACCTTTCCGGTTCGATCCCCGCCCAATTGGGAAATCTCGGCAGTCTCTGGCACCTGATACTCACCAACAACGAACTTACCGGGGCGATTCCCCCCGAATTGGGCGGTCTCTCCCAGTTGTCACTCCTGTACCTGGGGGGGAACAGCCTCGAAGGTTCGATTCCGGCTACGCTTGGGAACCTGTCGCGTCTCAGAGCCCTCTACCTCGACGGGAACGCTCTGACGGGGTCCATTCCGTCCTCGCTGGGCAGCCTGGATGACCTTGTCAACATGAACTTGAGTGACAACGACTTGTCGGGGTCGATTCCGGCGGAGCTGGCGCAAATGGACACGCTCCTCACCCTCGACCTCTCGTTCAACGAATTGACAGGGGCGATCCCTTCGGAATTCGGCGACTTCGCGCACCTCGTGATACTCGACCTAGCCAGGAACGACCTGACCGGCGCCATTCCAGCGGAACTCGGAGACCTCTCGGAACTCACGCACCTGCGCCTCAACGCCAACGAACTGAGCGGGTCCCTTCCCGCGGCGATTGGCGACATGGCAGCCCTGAGGCAGCTCGTGCTCCGCTACAACAATCTGACGGGTGCCATACCCTCCGAACTTGGAGACCTTGCCAACCTCGTATTCCTGGAGTTGCACCACAACCAACTCAGCGGTGAGCTTCCCGGGGAGCTGGGCGATCTCGAAAGCCTTTCCACCATGCGGCTCGACTACAACAGCGGGCTGACCGGAGCGATTCCGCAGGCGTTCATCGATATCCCGCTTCGGAGCTTCTATTGGGACGGGACCGATCTCTGTTCGCCCGACAACCAGGAATTTCAGGATTGGCTGGATGGCATAGACCATAATGTAGGGGAAGGGAAGTGCGACTCCTGAGCGGTCCGTGGACAACCCCGCCCGGACGCATCGCCTGGTCGGCCCCTACGCGAACCGCACCAACCTCACGTCCAGCGCCCGGGTCGGCGCCTCCGCCCCCCTCCACTGCACCAGGATCGGGCTCTGGTAGGTACCCCACCCGATCTCGCCCGTCCCGTCGCCGCTGCGATCCAGCACGGGAAGGCTGAAGGCGCGCTTCATGCGCAGGAAGTGCGACACGGGCAGCGCCACGGCCCGGTTCACGACCCGCTCGACCATCGAGTCGCGGATCCGGATCCGGTCGAGCACCTGGTTGAGGACCTGGACCGCGTCGAACTGAGCGAAGTTGATCGCCTTGGCCGGAATCGAGCGGGGGTCGCGCAGTGCGTGGCGCACATCCTTCCCGGTCCGGGCCATGAAGCGGAACGGGTTCCGGAGCGCCTCGCGCAGGTCGTAGTTCATGAGCAGGGGCTCGTACTCGTTGACCGTGAGCCCCGCACTGCGCTCCTCGTCGGGCAGTGACACGTCGAAGCGGCCGAAGGAGACCCGGTGCGCTTCGACCATCTCCTCGAGGGCGCCTATGAAGCCCAGTCCGGGGTCCCTAAGGTTCTGGGCGTCGATCGGGTGCGGCGAGGACCGGATGGTGATCCGCCGCCGCTCGACCTCCTCCTCGCGGTCGTAGGCGACCACCGTGGTGCGGCGGTGCCTGGTTCCGCCCACGTGCACCCCGTCCAGCTCGACGAACCACACGGGCTCGGCGCCGTTCAGTTCGTAGGAGGCCGAGTTGCGCAGCCCCGCACCGATGAAGGTCAGGTGCGAGTCGGCGTTCAGCGGTTCGCTGGCCCGCTGCTCCTCGGAGAGCTCGGTCCGCAGGTGCATCGAGTCGTGCACGTAGTCCGCGCCGGGCGGGAACAGCTCCTGGAAGAGCTGGAGGTAGTCCTTGATGCCGCGGCCGTCGTGTTCGAGGAGTTCGGCCAGGCGCTGGTCGAGGAAACCGGCGGTCGTGTGGCTGGAGATGTAGAACGACCGGGTGTAGCGGGTGAACTCGTCGCCGAATTCCTCGAGGAGCTTGCCGCGCACGTCGATCAGCTCGACACGCGCCGCCGGCTTGATCCGCAGCGTGGCGTGGAAGGGGCCCTTCCCGGCACGTGTGTGCCGGTCAATGAGGATCAATGTGCGGCCTCATGGTTGAAGGGGCTCCCGTCTGCGCGGCTTCGACTTACCAATGTGGTGAGATGCGATGGGTTCGCCAAGTGGGTTGCCGGTGAGAAGGCACGCTCCCGGCGCCTTGCCGGCCCGGCGCCTTGCCGGTCTCGGTGCTCGTGCGGGCTAGTCCGCGGGATGCTAGGATTGTTCGCCCCCACGTACAACGAACCCGATCGCAAGAGCGAAAGGAGACCACCGATGTCGCAGGTTGCGGAAATCGTTACCCAGTTGGAGACATCCCTGAAATACTTGAAGAGTACGATCTCGATCTTCGACGAGGCGGACGCGGGGTTCGCGCCCCAGCCCGAGCTCTATACCGTGGCGGGACACATCGCCCACGCCGCCGATTCGGTGGAATGGTTCGTGGAAGGGGCGTTCGGAGAGGGTTGGAACCTGGATTTCGAGGGCCTGATCGCCGCCGCCCGCGCGGTCGAGACGCTGGAGGAGGCGGATGCGTGGCTCGACCGGGCCTTCGCGAAGGCGATCGAGGTGTTCCAGGCGGCGTCCGACGACGACCTCGCCACGACAATTCCCGATGAGCGCATCATGAAGGGAGCACCGCGCCGTGCCATCGTCGGGCCGATCGTGGATCACACGGCGCACCACCGGGGCGCGCTCACGGTGTACGCGCGGCTTCTGGGCAAGGTGTCGCCGATGCCGTACAGCTGAGTTGGCCATGGCAGCCCGCGGACAGACCCCCCCGGCATTCGAGCGGCGATGCATCCAGGCTGGACCGCTTCGCTCTGCGTTGCTCCTCGGGCGAATAGCGCTGCTATTCCCCTCTCGTCGCGCCTTGCCAGCCCGGCGCCTCGCCGCTCTCGGTGCTCGGGCGGCTCTGCCCGCGGACTGCTGACCCGTGGACAGAATCCCCCCGGCATTCGAGCGGCGATGCATCCAGGCTGGACCGCTTCGCTCTGCTGGTCGCAATGTAAACATTGCTTTACACTATGTAATGTATAGTATACATTGGTCCCACCTTGCCTAGACGCACGGACATCGACTCGATCCTGATCTTGGGGTCGGGTCCCATAGTGATCGGGCAGGCCTGCGAATTCGACTATTCGGGCACCCAGGCCGTGCGCGCGCTCAAGGAGGAGGGCTTCCGGGTAGTCCTGGTC
>CAZTOF010000666.1:0-6193 GCA_964615515.1 uncultured Gemmatimonadaceae bacterium | reverse complement strand
GTTCTCAAGGGCGCGGAACCTCGCGGAGATGTACCGCGAGTGCCATGAAAGCTAGCAAAGCCGTGGACACCGGGCGACGAGGGCGGGGTGCTGTGCGGTCCGCGGCCGGTCGCCCCGGGGGAAGACCGGGATGGCCTTCCCGGATGCGGCGGGGGAAACCGATGGCCCGCCTGGTTCCCGCCGGGCCGGGAGACCGGGCCGGCGTGGCGGACGCCATCCGCGAACTCCGCGGTCTGGACGACGGGCTGCGCCTGGGCGGTCTCGACTGGAAGGAATTGCGCGACGAGGGACGGCGGTGAGTTCATTCGTGCTCGGTTGTTCCGTCGCCGTCGCCTGGTTGCTCGAGGACGAACGGGTGCCCGGAGCCGACGTGCTGCTCGACCGGCTGGACGGCGGCGGTCAGGCGGTCGTGCCCGGCCTGTGGCGCCTGGAACTCGGCAATGTTCTGGCGGGTGCCGAACGACGCGGCCGCATCGGCGCGACGGGGATCGCCAGGTGTCTCGGCCTCATGGCCAGATTGCCGATCGTCACGGACCGGCACACGGAGGAACGGGCACTGAGGGAGATTCTGGAACTTGCCCGCCGTGAATACCTCACCACCTACGACGCAGCCTACCTCGAATTGGCGATGAGGCGCGGACTGCCGCTCGCGACGCTGGACCGGTCGCTCGCCCGGGCGGCGCGGCGGGCGGGGGTGGAGGTTCTGCCGGGGTGACCGACGGAGCCATGTACCCGCCAACTTCCTTGAGCCGTTCAGGCCTGCGGTTTCGAGACATCGATCACGATGACCGAGATCTTGCGGCGCTCGTGGTCTGTTAGGGATTCGACCAATGCGCGCTGGAGATCGTCGGGGGATTTGGGTTTCCGCCCCGATGAAGGTTCGGCCTCTCCGAACCAAAAGACCAGGTAGATCCCGTATCCGTCGGTGCCAGGGTCAGGAATGTACCGGGAGATCAGCTGGGTCCTTATGGAGCTCCACCAGTCGCGATGGCTGCTACGCTTGATTTCGATCGGGACGTTGAATTCGGGGACAGAGAGACGAATGTCAGCCCGCTTGTCGTCTGAGTACTGAGCCTCTGACTGCACCTCTACGCCGAGGACGGAGACCCTGGAATCCAGCATTCCAACGAGCGTGTCACGACAACGGTTTTCCGGCCTTGGGTGCGTGACCCGACCGTGCGAATCGACATTCCAGAACTGGCGCCAGCCGGAGTTCGGCCCATCGCGGATATCGCGAGCGATCGTAGCAACGATATCGGTGGTGACGGCGGCGAGATCGGCCGCACTGGCGGGTCGCCCGTTGTCCAGGACCTCGGCGACCTGTGCGAGGCTCGGGTGCGAAAAGGTGGCTTCCCGGGCGACGCTCTTCTGCCGATGGAGGCGATCGAGAAGTGGGGACCGCCAGTTTACCAGTCGATCGTCCGCCGCGAGCGACTCAAGTGCGTTCCCGGCCGCATCCGAGGCATCCTGTGCGAGCCGATCGATGAAGCTGTGAAGCATCCGGTCAGCCTGTATCGGCCAGGTCACCCAATAGGCTTCGCGGGTGCTCGGCGGCTCAACGGTGTAGGGCCCGATCAACCGAATCAGCTTCTCGAGGACGGTCACACCCGTCCGATCCTTCAGGGCATGCGCGACGGCGTGTCCATCTGTCATTTCCACCAATCGCTGAATTCGACGTGGGTTTCCGGAGACATACGATTCCAACTCATCCCCATGCGCATCCGGCCGCACGAGCAGCCCGGCGGTAAGCCAGTAGATTCTCTGGCCGGCGTTCATGCTTCTGTAGGCGAGCTTCATCTCAATCAATTCCAGCAACTGCGTCCTGTCCCCGTGCGCGATGGCGGCCTCGAGCAGAGACGACAGGATCTGAAGCTGTCCCGACCGGCAACGCACCGGAAAGGCCTTCAGAAGTGGCACTGACGCCGCCTGCGCCAATTGTTCGTATTCGGGTTCGCCGGCCAGACGACCGGTGTCCGGCAGGTATCTGTCCCCGCGGGCGAGCCGAGCTCGGGCGCAATGGGACCAGACCTCCGCAACCGTGTCCGGGTTGCGCGCCAAGCAAGTGCGAAGCCACCGCGGTGGGTGCTTCGAGTCGTCCGCCTCACGCATCCTGGGAAGAGCAAAGTGGATGGAAAGGGCCAAACGGGTTTGCGAATCGCTGAGCTGGCAATCGCCGGTCTCCGCGACCGTGGAGAGCTCCTCCAACCCCGCCATGAACGGATAGGCCAGATAGTGGGTCCGTCCCTCGGCAGCCAGCTTCGAGACCTCGGTCCACAAGGGGAGGTCCGGGCGGTGAATTGCTCCGCGCAAACCGGCCAGGGCGGCCACCAGAAGGTCGTGGTCGGGGCCGAGCAGGTCTTGCAACCGCTCCCTGGGTGTTTCACCCCGGACGTTTGAGAAGCCGTTGAAGTAGGCTATAGCCAGGTTGTGGAGCAGGTCCGGTCGGCATTCGTTTGCGTGCAGCGCCGACTCGTTGTCCTTGACCCAGTCCCTAAACTGGTCGAAACGAGTGCCTTTCGGAGTCGTGTGCTCCTGCGGGGTTCCCAAGTCGCTCTCCTCTTCCAGATCTCGCAACCCGTCCTCGAACAATCGACCAAGTCGTGCGTCGCCACGGAGCTTCCGCGCAACCGCCTGCCTCTCTCGGTGGCCAGGTCCCCTGGAGCGGAAGACAAACGCCGCCGCCTCTCCGACGAACCACCGGGCCACGATGGGATTCGCCGAACCGAGGGCCTGATCCGCACACCAGCCTCCGTAGTCCTGAGGCGGGCGCGGTTGCAGAAGGAAGAGGGGTAGTTTTGCACGGCGCATACACGAGGAGAAGTCACCATCCTCCCGGCATTGGGTCACGCCGCTCTTGACGATCGCCTTGTATGTATCAGGTTGGCCGGAGAGCCAATTGCGGAAGAACTCGGCATCGCCGATCCAGCCCCCGACGTGAAGTACCATCCAAGCCGCGAAGTCAAGCCAGTAGGCGATCTGCTCCTGCGACACGCTCTGCGGCGAACGCTCAAGAAGGTGTCGGAAAAGCACGATCGGGGGTCGGACGACCATGCGGAGATCGCTCGGCGATGTGCCGGATTCCGCCCGCACCCGCTCCATCGGCACCCGGAGCAAATCGAGCAGTTGTACCATCTGCCGGACCGTCGATTTCTCAATCAGGCCATCGGTCCAGAACCTGTCATAGCGTGTCCACAGATTGCGCTGAGCCGGTTCACGCAGGTAGCCGACGAGATCCGCTACCGGAAGGTCATCCGGATACAACTCCGCCAGCAGGGTACCCAGCAGATCGTCGTCCCGGGTCGGTACGGCACCGGAGTGGACATCGTCCAGCAATCTCCGAAGAGTCAGGGCGATGCGGGGGTCATCCCGACGGGCCCGCATGTATGCTTCCAGGGCGGCGCATCGGATGGTCGGTCGCCAGGAATCGTCCCGAACGATCGCCATCAGCGGGTCCGCAAGTTCGGGAAACGGGGCCGCATTCCGGATGGCTTCGGCGATCAGGAGGACGAAGGATTGGTGCGCTTCGTCCCGTGCCGGATCTGTCAGCGCCTGTCGCACGTCGTCCTCCAGTGCGGGACCGACAATCGACCGCAATGGCCAGTCCGAATTCGTGTAGGAAGTCAGCCAGGGGTTCCCGTCGATCTCCTGCTTCAAAGCCTTGAGGAGACGGCGCTTCTCGTGAGAACCGAATCGCTGGATGTCGCCATACAGGGCCACTCCGAGAGGATCCCGGCCGGTGATTTCGGCCCGAGCCGGCTGGCTTAAAGCCGCCAGCCAGGCCGCAAGGCCGCGGAACTCGGCGATGACCCCGCCATCGAAGCCGGTCATCAGGGATAGCACGCGCCTGACCGGAAGCCCATCGGCAATCCGTGCAGCCAGGCGGCGCGCCGCCAGAAACTCGGCAATCTGCCGGTGCGCGGGAGCCATGCGGCCCTCGGACAGCGATGCGAAGAGATTCGTGCCCACGACGCGCCGAAGGGGTTCCGTGTCTCCAGCAGGGAATTGATCCAGAGGAGGGTGACTCGTGTCCGGCATGGTCCCGGGTAGGGTCACCCCAGCCTTGCCGGCCAGAAGCAAGAGGGCGCAGAGACCGCCGGCCTCGTCCAGCAGAGCCTTTGTGTCGAAGGTGCCGCGACAGGCGATCTGATGCTCGTGATTCTCCTCGGAGACCAGCTTTCGGCAGGCCATGTCGAAGGTCTCGGTCCTCGTCCGTGGCCATTCGTCCGCCTCGGCCACCGCTTCCGCGAGCATTCGAAGGTTCTGCGGATTCAGGAGTAGGTCCTCCACTCCCTGCTTTCGAGCCTCCGCCACGAATGCGGCCGGTTCGTCAACGTCATGGTTCCGTTTGAGGATGTCGACAACTCCACTCTCCGACAGCGGATCGAGCCGCAGCACCTTCACCTCACGATTCGATACAACAGCGCTCAGTCGCTCCCTGTCGTTGGCGCCAAACCAGTCCGCTGCCCGGCACGAAAGCCGGAATCGGGGGCACCCCATCTTCTGCAACTTCGCTCGAATCTCATCGAAAGGCGTGCGTCCATCGGCTGACCCTGCACGGACCTCGTCAAGGCCGTCGATGAACAGCGTCTTGTCCCGCCACTCGGGTCGCGACTGCAACTTCCAGAAATCCCGTGCCGTGATGTAGTGTCCCCCTTCCTCTCCAGCCTCGCGCTTGAAGGCCTCCGTCTTGCCGGCCCCTGGAGTCCCCAGCAGCACGTACGCCGCCGCATCTCGAAACGAGTCAAGCGGGCGTGATTCGGCCTCGGCACGGTGACTCGATGCCGTCTCTCCCCCACGTTCCTCCCCGCGCCTGCGCACCACCGTGCACGTCCGCTCGACAAAGTACTTCATTACCCCTCGAACCATTCCCAAGCGGGCGTCAGCAGGAACTCCGGGACCGGAATCCCGCCCGTTCCCACAATGTGGGTTGCCTTCACGGAAAAACTCTTCCTGAACGCATCAAGCCCGCTGACGTTGCCGCGCCTCCTGCCGGTCTTGACCTCGAAAGCGACCAGTTTGCGGCCGTGTTCCAGCACGAAGTCCACCTCCCGTCCCCGGTCACGCCAGTAGTAGACGCGGTAATCGGGATTCCCCGTGTTGACCAGATGTGCCCCGACCGCGCTCTCGACCAGATGGCCCCAGAACGTGCGGTCCGCCCGCGCGTGCTCGAAGGTGTAGTCCGAATGGACCGACATGAGCGCGGTGTTTAGCACATTCAGCTTGGGGCTCGAAGCCCGGCGCCTGTGGGGATGGCCGGCGTACTTTGAGAGTCCGGTGATCAACCCGGCCGTGGAAAGCAGATCGAGGTAGCGGGCGAGGGTTGTCGTATTGCCCGCTTCGTCAAGCTGCCCGAGCATCTTGTTGTAGGAGAGGATCTGGCCGGAGCACTCGGCACCCAGGCCGAAGAGTCGCTTCAGGAGGATCGGCTTGTCCACCCGCTGGAGGGCGAGAATGTCGCGCTCGATGTTCGGCTCGATCAGGGAGCGGTGGATGAAGCTGCGCCACCTGGGCTCGTCCCGTATGAGCGGGGCCGGCCCCGGGTAGCCGCCAAAGTAGACGTAGCGGTCGAGGTCGAAGTCGAACGCCGCCGCCATCTCCCCGAAGGACCAGTGGTCGACATCGATGACCTCGTACCGGCCGGCGAGGCTCTCGCTCATTCCCTGCCGCATCAGGAGCGGTGCGGAGCCGAGCAGCACGACGTGCAGGGGAAGGCCCCGGCTGCGGTCCGCGTCCCACAGTCCCTTCACCGTCTCGGACCAGTTCGGGATCTTCTGGATCTCGTCGAGTGCGAGTACGAAGCCTCTCTCCGACGCCCGGGCTTCGAGCCGGGCCTCTTCCCACCTTCGTACAAGCCACCTCGTGTCTCTTCGATCGGCGGGAGGAAGCGTGATGCCCGTGGTCAGTGACGCAACGTCGGCCCGAGATCCGGCGGTGAGGGGGACGGTCGCGGGATCCGGTGCATCCACGGCGATGTGGGCGGACGGCCGCTCGATCTGTTCCAGCGCCTGCCGGACCAGTGTGGTCTTGCCCGTCTGGCGAGGTCCGGTGACGATGATGAGCCAGCGCGGCACTTCACGCAGACGCGCCAGGAGGGTTGCTGCCTGAGATCGCCTATAGGTTTCCATGGAGATAGATTACACTTATGAGTAAAATTACTCAAGAGCGTAATCGAACCCCCCTACCCCCACCGCAT
>CAZTOF010000665.1:0-3783 GCA_964615515.1 uncultured Gemmatimonadaceae bacterium | reverse complement strand
GTTCCATGACAGAATACTATCATAGAATCAGTCACTTAATAAAGAAAAGCGGTCAGAAAAGGGAGGCTGGACAGCCCCCGGCATCACGCCGCCGCGAGCGGCCGGCGCACCCGTCGCCCCCACACCCGGCGCCAGTCCAGCCCCTCGAACAACGCCTCGAACTGCGCCCGGGACAGACGGATCACCCCGTCGCGAACCGCCGGCCAGGCGAACCGGCCCTGCTCAAGGCGCTTCGACGCCAGCACCAGGCCCGTCCCGTCCCACCAAAGAACCTTGATCCGGTCAACAGACTCTCTCTCATTCTGCATACCGCTTTAGCTTTGTGACGGTCGAGTATCGGTGGCACCCGTTTCACGGGCGTCGCCTCCCTGCCCGCGATGCCGGTCGTCGCGACGGGATTGTCCTTCTTGTCGACGGCGATCCGCATGTGTCCCGCAAGGTGCCGGACTGGATGTGCGATCCCGCCATCTGTCAGGCGATGACAGAGGGCCCGCCGCTGGCGAGGATCGACGCATTGTCCACGCTGTCGGAGACCCTGGCGGATCTGTTGCCGGGCAGCGCAGCCCCGCCATCATCGGCTTCCCCCGGGAAGGAGGCCGCCGATGAAGACACCGACATCACGACCGCGAACCCAACTCCGGCTAAATCTGCAACCGCCATTACCGGCGGCGCCGCGATCGGCGGCGCTGGTGCGGGCTCTCGCCGATCTTCTGCTCGAATCCCTGGACCTGCAGACGGAAACCGCCGATCGCAAGGAGGCCATCGATGAGCTCGAAGATCACGTCTGAGCATCTTTGCCGCGGCGCCGCCGTCTACATCCGCCAGTCGACCCCGGGGCAGGTTCTGGAGAACACCGAGAGCCAGAGACGGCAATACGGGCTCGTCGAAGCGGCCGAGGCTGCCGGGTTCGCCTCCGTGACGGTCATTGATGACGACCTCGGACGGTCCGGCTCCGGAGCCGCCGAACGTCCCGGGTTCCAGAAGCTGGCCGCGGCGGTGTGCGCCGGATCGGTCGGCGCGGTGTACTGCATTGAGGCCTCCAGGCTCGCCCGGAACGGACGGGACTGGCATCATCTGATCGACCTTTGCGCGCTGGCCGGCGCGTTGGTTATCGACCCGGACGGGATCTACGATCCGCGCTTCATCAACGACCGTTTACTGCTCGGGCTGAAGGGAACGATGTCGGAATACGAGCTCAGCCTGCTGCGCCAGCGCGGTCTGGCCGCCCGTGACGCCAAGGCCCGGCGCGGCGAACTGCGGTTCACCCTGCCGCCGGGCTATTGTTGGGGCGAGAACGGGCGGATCGAGATCGACCCCGACGAACGGGTGGCGGGGGCGACCCGGCTTGTGTTCGAGAAGTTCCGGGAACTTGGCAGCTGTCGCCAAGTCTATCTGTGGTTCCTCCATTCCGGGCTGAGCCTGCCGGTGGTGCGGCGCAATGTCGGCGCGCGTCATATAGAGTGGCGTCCCGCCGCCTACCATACGGTGCACCAGGTCCTGAAGAGTCCGATCTACGCCGGAGCGTACGCCTTCGGCCGGACCCGCGCCGTCACCAGGATCGTCGACGGGCGCGCTCGAAAGACCGACGGCCACAAGCGCGCGATGGCGGACTGGGAGGTGCTGCTGCACGACAATCACGAGGGTTACATCACCTGGGAATGTTTCGAGGAGAACCAGAGGATGATCCTCGAGAACGCGCACATGAAGAAACGCGCGTCGCGCAAGTCGGGCCGCGGCGGCCGGGCCCTTCTGACCGGCCTGGCGCGCTGTGGGCGTTGCGGGCGCATGATGCGGGTGTTCTACGGCAGCAGGGCGGGCAATCCATATCGCTACCAGTGCCGGGGAGGCTCGAACGATCCCGGTCTTTGCAACGGCGTCGGAGGCATGCGTACGGACCGCGCCGTGGCCGTACAGGTCCTGGAAGCGGTATCGCCGCATGCGATAGAGGCGGCGGCGCGCGCGGCCGAGCAGGTCGATCGGGCGGCCATTGAGCAGCGGCGCGCGGTGGAACGGGAGCTTGAGGAAGCCCGGTATGACGCGTCGCTGGCGTCCCGCCGTTACGAGCTGGTCGACCCCGCCAAGCGCCACGTTGCGCGGGAGCTGGAGGCACGCTGGAACAGCGCACTCGAGCGTGTCGAGCAAATCCAGCAGCGGCTCGCCCGACTGGACGCCGAACGGGCGTCGCGTCCCCGCGTCGATCAGGCGGTCTTGATGGATCTGGCGCAGGATCTGCCCGCTGTGTGGAATGCGCCGACGACGACCACGGCGACGAAGCAGCGCCTGATCCGTGTCCTCGTCGAGGAGGTCGTGATCGGTCTGGATGAAGAGACCAACGAAGGCGTGGTGACGATCCACTGGGTGGGCGGACGTCACAGCGAGACGCGGGTGGTTCGACGCAGGACGGATCCCTACCCGCCCGGGGGCCGGCCCGATCCGGTTCACGTCATGCGCAAACTGGGCGGCCACTGGCCGGACCGCCAGCTTGCCGTCACGATGAACCGGATGCGATGCAGGTCCGGTGACGGCGGAACCTGGACGACGGTGCGGGTCCGCGAGCTTCGGGAACGGCTCGGCATCGGCGAGTTCGACCCCGCCACCGTGGACGAGAAGACGATCAGCGCGGACGAGGCGGCGCACCGTCTCGGTATCTCCATCGGGTCGGTCCACCGCTTGGTCCGGGAAGGCAAGTTGCCGGCGACGCAACTGATGCCTTGGGCTCCGTGGAAGGTGGCGGTGGAGGCGCTCGAAAGCGAGGCGGTTCGGATAGGGGTGCGGGAAGTCGTCGCCCGACGCCCTGGAAACTTCAAGAAATTACAATGCGTTAAGACGCTCCGCTTGCCGGGGATCGAGTAACGGGGGCGCACAATGTCACATGATCGCCGCGCTTGGGGCGGAAGACGAACACGATGCCAGAATACGGATCGAGACCGAGCTCGTGCTCGACCACCGCCACCAGCCCGTCATGGCCTTTGCGGAAGTCCACCGGCCGCGTCGCCACCACCACCTTCAATCCCGAGCTCGCGACGATCATCGCAGTGCTCGCAACGCCGACGCGATCTCCGCGATCCGGCCCGCGCCAATGTCACCCTCCAGGCGTACCGTCACTCCGCGTGCCTCAATCGAGACCGACCCCATCGAAGGACGGCCCAGCGCGCTGTCCACCTCGAGTGCGGCGAAAGCCGGTTCGCGCTCGGAGCCGTCAACGACCGGCTCGCGCTCCGGTTCCGCCGATGACGGCACCGTGAGCTTGCCCTGGCGCGCGAGGCTGCGCCACGCCGACAATTGCTTGCGCGACAGCCCGTAACGCACCGCGACATCCTCCACACGCTTCCCGGGCCAGAAACTCTCGCGAACAATCCGCGCCTTCTCCTCGGCGCTCCAGCGCCGGCGCGACCGTCGCTTCGCCAACACTCCCGACACCTCTACGCTCGCGCGCTCCCGATCGGCACCGGTACCTCGTGCAGAATCTCCCATCGGCTGGACCTCCTCGCGAAACAGGGTCCATCCAACGCGTTTACCTCACCGACAGAAAGGTGGGCCGCTCACACCGCTTACCCTACTTCGAAGGCGAGGCGCGGGACCAGCCCAAGGCGCTACGCGGACACTCCAAGGACAAGCGCACCGATTGCCCGCTGCTCACCCTAGGGCTGGTGCTCGACGCCAGCAGTTTTGTGCGCCGCTCCTAGGTCTTCGCCGGCAACGTGCGCGAGCATCACACGCTCGCCGAGATGCTCGAAGCTCTCCATGCCCCGCGCGCCGCGCTGGTGGTGATGGACCGCGGCA
>CAZTOF010000664.1:0-1789 GCA_964615515.1 uncultured Gemmatimonadaceae bacterium | reverse complement strand
CCATGCGGGTCATGCGGTGGTAGCTCTGGTCTTCCTCCCACGCCTGGCCCACCCACCCGCGCGTGAAGCGCTGCCGCCACCAGCTTCTTCCCTTGTCGGCGCGTTCCCCGGCCGTGCGCGCCTGCCCGACGCGCCCCAGGTCCGGCCGCAACGCCAGGTACACGAAGCCGCACGCCATCCCGAAGAGGGCCAGCACCCCCACCAGATTGCGGCTCACGAGAAAGGGAATGTTCAGATAGGCCGCCTTCTTCTGAACGATGTGGTCGTACTCCATCATCTCGATCCAGGGGAAGTAGTCCTCCCTGAGCGAGACCAGCATGGGGATGAAGAGGATGAAGGCGATGGGCAGGTAGGCCGCGAACGACTGGTGGATGCGGCGGACCGGCCAGTTCCACTTCGCCTTCACGATCCACGTCACCACCGCGACGATCACGCCGCCCATGGCGATCGACGCGAAGTAGTTCCAGTTCACCACGTACGACTTCCAGGCGAGCGCCGGATCCCGCCACAGGGTGGCGAAGAACGCCACCGCGCCGATCGCCACCATGAGGCGCAGGATCGCCGTACCGGTGGCGCCGCGGTTCAGATAGTGAACCGGGATCTCGCGCGGGATCGAATGGTGCGCCATCGCTCAGTTCGCCCCCGCTTCACCGTGTGAATCCGCGCCGGCGGCCTCGCCCTCCGATTCGCCGCCGTCCTCCTCCGCCTCGCCTTCGGCCTCCACCTCGAGCAACCCCTGCAGCTGCCGGACGTAGTTGACGAGGTGCCAGCGGTCGTAGTGGCCGATCTGGTGCCCGTAGGCCGGCATCATGACGCGTCCGACCCGGATCATCCCGTAGATGTAGCCGTCGGTGCGCCCCATGGCCGTCTCGCCGTTCAGCGGATGCGCCGCCATGGCCGGGTGGACTTCGAAGATGTAGCCCGTCGTCCCGGCGCCGTCCGGGCCGTGGCAGACGATGCAGGCCCGCTTGTACAGCTGCTCGCCCCGCGCGAGCGACTCGTGGGTCGGCGCAACCGGGTTGGCCAGGGTGTCGACGACCTCGGGACGGTCCTTCATGTCGTCCTGCGTGAAGGGCGGGGGGACGTCCGCAGCCCCCTCCGGCTGCCCGACGTTCACCTGGTACGGACCCGCGGCATGGTTGCCGGCCGCGAACGGGACCGAACCCTCCGGCGGCAGCAGCGTGTTCTCGTAGGGG
Source organism: uncultured Gemmatimonadaceae bacterium (assembly GCA_964615515.1). Classification (GTDB taxonomy): domain Bacteria; phylum Gemmatimonadota; class Gemmatimonadetes; order Longimicrobiales; family Gaopeijiaceae; genus Bin94. Next base: position 593 of record CAZTOF010000664.1, on the reverse strand, counting down.
TCGAAGGACCGCTGGTCCCGCATGCTGCGTCCGAAAACGTCGCCCAGGATGTCGTCGAGGGGGACGCACGCGCCTGAAGCGGTGCCCGCCAGCGCAGCCGCAATCAACACGCGCTCGCGAAGACGTGACCCGCCGGTCTTGTCGCGCGGACCCCGGCGTCTCGCCGCTGCCGGCCCCACCCCCCTACACATCGAACCCCTCCGGATCCTCGCGCAGCTCGGCGGGCTCGTGGCTCGACAGGATCTCCTTCACCTCGGCCGCACGGGCGGGAGGGGCGGGCACGTACACTCCGAAGCTCCCGTTCGAGCACTCCGGGTGGTACGCCACCATGGGCCTGAAGTTCGGCAGCCCCGCGTTGACGAAGAGCCCGATCACGGTGGAGAGCGCCCCGAAGAGGATGGCGCATTCGAAGGCGATCACCACGTAAGCCGGAATCGACAGGATCGGCTTGCCCCCGGTCACCAGAGGCCAGTCCATGGAGGTCCACGAGGTGAAGGCGAAGCCCGTGGCGGCGCCCGTGAGTCCGCCGGCCAGCGTGAAGACCCGCACCGGGCTGTGCTTCAGCGCCAGCCCATCCTCGAGCAGCTCGTGTT
>CAZTOF010000663.1:0-2330 GCA_964615515.1 uncultured Gemmatimonadaceae bacterium | reverse complement strand
TCCCGGAACCGCCCCGGCCGCCTTCGACCTCGACCGTGACCGAGTCTACGAACACGGGATCTCCTCGACGCTCACCCGGCCCACCTCGTCGCCCAGGGTGTTGCGGACCACCGGCCCGGCGAACTCGCCCAGCTCCCCCTTCACCGAGGCCGGGAGCAGGCCGGCACGCCCGAGAACCCACAGCAGGGCGGGTTCGGCGGCGCGCCGGGTCCCGTCCTCCACCTTGATCGCCACGCCCAGCCCCCGGTCCGGCTCGCCGGCCAGGTAGACGGCTTCGGCACCCACCTTGGCGAACAACCGCCCTCCCGTCTCTTCCATGAGCCGCGTACACAGCCGCCCGGTTCCGGCAACCATGAAGGGGTGGCGCGTCATGGCCCGCACGACCCGCCGCGGCGCCCCTCCGCTCCCGGCAGCCGAGGCCAGGCGCGCGGCGGCCCCGGCCAGGTTCACGAGCGGCACCCCGCAGGTGGGCACCCCGCACCCGTCCGTCTCCCACGCGACCTCGCCGGGCTCCGTGCCCATCCAGCGCGCCACCTCCCGCCCGATGCGCCGCTGCACGGGGTGGTTCGTCTTCTCGTAGCCCGGGAGCGGCCAACCTTGGAAGGCGGCAAGGGCCAGCATTCCCGCGTGCTTCCCCGAACAGTTGCTCATCACCGGTGTCGGCGGCGTTCCCGCGGCGACCAGCGCGTCGCGACGTTCGGCCAGAATCGGCGGGTGCGCGCCGCAAACGAGGCGTTCCTCGGCCACGCCCGCCTTCGCCAATATGGAACGCGCCGCCTCGACATGTGCCTCTTCGGAGTTGTGGGATCCGCAGCAAAGGGCGATTTCCTCCTCTGAGAGAGCGAAGTGATCCGCTGCCCCGTCGGCAACCAGGGGCAGCGCCTGCAGGGGCTTGGCCGCCGACCTGACCACGGTGACCAGGTTCCCGTCGCCCCAGGATGCGACCACCCGTCCCGACCGGCCGGCAACCACCGCGTGGACCCGGTGCCTCGATTCGACCAGCCGCCCCCGGGAGATATGCACCTCCAGCGGCGGACTGCCGGCCGTCGAACGCGACACGTCGCCGGCGCGGGCTAGGCAGCCCGGCGAGCGACCCGCAGCCTGGGAGCCCGCGGAAAACACCCCCACGGCATTCGGCCGACGGTGCATCCGGGCGGATCCATCCACGGACTCCGGGGAACGGCCGCCGGCTCGCGCGGCAGGTCACGGCCCGGCAATGATGGGGAGGTCAAATGGGCGCTTCCATGGCCGGACGGGTCCGCGGTGTCCCCGGGGGTTCGCTCACCTGCGCACATCTCCGCCCGGCCGGGTCCCTCCCGGAGGAACACCTGCCAGCCTGAAGAGGTCCTGCTGGTTCCCGGCCACGAGGAGCAGCTCCGTAGCCCTGCGCAGGGGGGCATCGTACCCGGTGTTCCTCAGGAAGCGGCCGCGGTCCTCCCACGCCCGGAGCGCGATCTCGCTCCCCAGGTGGTACTGCACGGTGCGGCGGGCCTGGCGCAGATCGGCGAGCGCGATCTTCACCCCGCGCTCTGCAAGCGAGGCGTGGAAGTCCGCCAGGTCGGCGTCGGTCACGGTGAACCCGGGCTCGAGGGACGGGTGTTCCTGCAGGTAGCGCACCGCCCAGTTCTGGAGCCCCCGCACGTATTCGCCGCCCACGGCGAACAGCTTGCGGACGGCTTCACCCTCGGCGGCAGTGACGGTATCGGGCAGAACCCACAGGTCAGGGACGATTCCGCCCCCGCCGAGCAGGACCCGTCCTCCCGACGACGTGTAGCCGGGCCGGTCCGACACATCGGGATACCTGACCACCTCGCCCCGGAGAGAAATGGCCCCGCTCTCCACGTCGATCAGCTGTTCATGCGGGTCCTTCTGGATGGAACGTCCCGCGGGCGTGTACCAGCGGGCGGTGGTGAGCTTCAGCACACGCCCGTCCGACACCGGGAACAGGGACTGAACCGAGCCCTTGCCGAAGGTGGGCGCGCCGATCAAGAGGGCCCGGTCGTTATCCTGCAGCGCTCCCGCGACGATCTCGGCCGCCGAGGCGCTGCCGTAGTCGACCAGCACGACCACCGGCAGGTCCGGGCGCGCCTGGGCGGACGCGGCGCGGTACCTTTCCGGCGGCGACGCGCGTCCCCGCACCTCCACGATGTCCGATCCCCTGTCCAGGAACAGGTCCGAAAGGGCCACGCCCTCCAGGAGCAGCCCGCCACGGTTGCGGCGCAGGTCCAGGACGAGCGACGTCATCCCTTCCGCCGCGAGCGAGTCGAGTCCGGCCTGCACCTCCTCGGTCGTGGTTTCGTTGAAGATCTCGACCGGCACGTACCCCACCC
>CAZTOF010000662.1:0-14108 GCA_964615515.1 uncultured Gemmatimonadaceae bacterium | reverse complement strand
TCGGGATCCACTCGACGCCCGCATACGTGGGCGAACCGGAGTGCAACGGCGTCGCGGAGCGCTTCATCCGGACGCTCAAGGAGGAGTGCATCTATCTGCACGACTTCGAAACGCTCGAGGAAGCCAGAGAGGTGATCGGGGCCTTCATCGAGCGATACAACAACGGCTGGCTGCTCCAGCGGCACGGGTACATGACCCCGGCCCGTGCCCGCGAGAAGCTCAGCCGGAGGGCGGCCTGATGTTTAGGCCGTCCACTTGTCCAGGAAACCGGGACCGGTACACCGCTGCTCATCGACATCCGTTCCTAGGACGGCCAGGGTCACCCGACCCTTCTTGTCACGGTCGGTGATCCGCGTCAGGTGCATGACCAAGGAGAAAAACAGTTCTCGTTGAATCGTGGCGAAGAGCTGCCCGTCCACCGCGTTCAGCAGCGTCCTAGGAGCTTGCGCCGCAGAAGCGCAGTGGATGTGACGAGAAGGTGAGCAGGTCTGGGTCTGGTTAGCGGATTCGACCGGCGGGAGGACGGGGATCCGCGCCGCTGACGGGCTCAGGGGGCCAGAGGGATGCGAATTGGAGTCGCTGAGGGCTTCGGAAGCTCCGGGGCCCGCGTCTGGTGGTGAAAGAACGCCGCCTCATGCCGCCTGGAGGGTGTGCAGCCGCTTGATGTTGAGGGCCAGGCACACGAGGGTCCACTCGGCCCGGACCTTCTCGAGGCCGCGGAAGCTGAATCGTCGAAATCCCATCACTTCCTTGATCCAGCCGACCGGCGCCTCCGCCTGCCACTTTCGCCGTGCGTACCGTCTTCGGCCATCTTCCGTTGCCAGCTTGTCGGCCATGCGCGCCCTTGCGGGATACTCCTCCGGATCGACCTTGGCGGGCACTTTGCCCTCCCGGGCCAGGGCCACGTATCCGTCAATGCCCCGCTTCTCCAGTTCCCCGAGGTCGTGCTCGTTGCCGTAACCCGCGTCCGCCAGCACCTGTTGCGGCGTCTCGCCACACACCGCCGCCGCCCGATCGACCATCGGGATCAGCTGGCCCTGGTCGCTCGCGTTGTCCGTCACTTCGGTTCCCACCACCAACTGGTTCTCCCCCTCCACCGCCGTCTGCGCGTTGTAGCACTGCTGATAGCCCTCCGAAGAAGTCTTCATGATCCGACTCTCGGGGTCCGTGAAGTTGCTCTGCGCCTTCTCCTCCGGCTCGCCGTACTCCCGCTTGTAGGGTTGGCCGCCCTTCGGGTTGCGCTTCTGATCCGGCTCGCGGCCCCGCGCATCGTCCTTCGCCCGCTGCTCGGCCTCCAGACGGGCCTTCGCCTCCCGGATCGCCGCCAGCCGGTCCTCGCGCCGCTTCAACTCCTCCGGCATCTCGTCGCCGCGAAGCTCCTCCCCGTACTCGGCGTCCTCCGCTGTGTCGACCGCTTCGGCCTCTTCCATGAGCCCCGCGATCTCCGCTCGCAGCCGACGTTCCTCCTCGACCATCCGGCCGTAGCTCATCGCCTTGCGCTTGCTCGCGTTGGCGCGAACCTTCGTCCCGTCCACCGACACCCTCCCCAATCCCGCCAGGCCCATCGTCCGCGCCAGGCGAACCACCTCGGCGAACACCGCCCCGAAATCATCAAGGTGCCGCCGGCGAAACTCGCACAGCGTCCGGTGCTGCGGAAAGTTGCCCGCCGCCAGCATCCGAAACGCGATGTCCTCCACCAGCTTCGTCGCCAGCTTCCGCGACGAAAAGGTGCCCGTCGCGTATCCGTAGACCAGCACCTTCACCATCATCCGCGGATCGTACGGCGAGTTGCGTCGGCCGTCCCCCTCGTACGGCGCGTAGAACGCACTCAGATCCAGCGCGTCGACCAGATCGCTCACATGGTGCGACAAGTGCCCTTCCGGAACCCACTCACGAACGATCCTGCGGGAGCAGCTGAATCTGGTCCGGCTGGTACGGTCGGAACGTCGTTCCCATTGACCCCCCTCGGCAGGCCATAAACCTTTCACGATGCCTTCGACTCCTCTAAAGATAGCGGTCGCGGTTTTCTGCGGCGCAGACTCCTAGTCTTTTCGGAGCCGAAGAGTCCTTCGTACATCTGGTACAGCATGGCCGCATGGGTCCCCTCGTTCCAAAGCGTTTTCCATTGCTCCTCAGTGAGATTCGCAGACTTCCGTTCAGCTTGTCTTGATGACCGGCTCATTTCAGTGCCTCTCAGGTGGGAGTCTCACGCAGCTCGGCTTGGCTGGGGTTTTGGCACCCTTCAAAAGGGATCTCGTTGCCAATTGCCGCTCATCAGTGATTCAGCCCCCTACCAGAAGATCACATACAGCACCGCCGCGCACCCGATCACCCCACCCGCCCACCACTTCGCCCCCGGCGCGGGCGTCAGGTCCACGTGCGCCGCCGACCGAGGCAGCCTGCGCGGCTCGTCCAAACCCTGACGTAACGTTAGGGTTACCATGAACCCCGAGATCACGATGAACGTGATCGCCATGTGGTGCAGGAACGCCACTTCCGGCAGCAGCCACAGCAGCAGCCCGTACACCGGAATCCCCAGAATCATCCCCCCGAAGGCGGCCACCGGCGGCGTCCGCTTCACGAAGATCCCGAACAGGAACGCCGCCACGATCCCCGGCGAGATGAACCCCCAGAACATCTGGATGTAGTCGAACACACTGCCCGCCCTCGCCACCAGCGGTGCCCACAGGCACCCGACCAGCACCAGCACCGCAGTCGTCCACCGCCCCACCACCATCAGCCTGCGCGACGAGGCCTCCGGCCGCAGATGCCGCTTGTACAGGTCCACGCTGAAGATCGTCGCGGCCGAGTTGAGCATCGAGTCCAGCGAGCTCATGACGGCGCCGAAGAGGGCGGCGAACATCGCGCCGGTCAGCCCCGCGGGAAGCAGCTCGCGCATCATGACCGGGTAGGCCTGGTCGGGATTGGTCACCTGATCGGCGAAGAGCTCGGCCGCCGTGATCCCCGGGAAGACGATGATGAACGGGATCGCCAGCTTGATGAAGCCCGCCAGGAAGATCCCGCGCTGCCCGTCCGCCAGGCTACGCGCCGCGAGCGTGCGCTGCGTGATGAACTGGTTCAGTCCCCAGTAGAAGAGGTTCGGGATCCAGAGCCCGCCGACGAAGACCGCGAGCCACGGCATCTCCGGGTGATTCCAGGGTAGGACGGTGTTCAGCTTGCCGTCGGCCGCATCGAGGAAGGGCTCGATGCCGCCGATCGCCTGAAATCCCAGCACCGTCACCACCACCCCGCCCAGAAGCAGCGCCACCCCCTGGAGCAGGTCGGACCACACCACCGCCTTGAGCCCGCCGTAGATCGTGTACCCCCCGGCGAGCACGCCGATCAGCCAGATGCCCAGTCCCAGGTCGATCCCGAAGATGGACTCCAGCGCCAGCGCCCCGGAGTAGAGCACGGTCGCGAGTGCCACGAACACGTACGCCGCCATGATGAAGCCCGCCATCAGGGTGCGCGTGCGCACGTCGTAGCGGAACTCGAGGTATTCGGGAATCGTGTAGATGCCCGCCGCCAGGAACCGTGGCAGGAAGAAGAGTCCCACCAGCACGAGGGTCACCGCGGCCATCCATTCGTAGCTCGCGATCGCCAGGCCCAGGTCGTAACCACGGCCCGCCATCCCCACGAAGTGCTCGGTCGAGATGTTGGACGCGATCAGCGAGAAGCCGATCAGCCACCAGGGGAGGTTGCGGCCGGCCAGAAAGTAGTCGGCGGCGTCGTGCTTGCCGCGGGAAGCGTACAGGGAGATGCCGACCACGAGGGCGAGAAAACCGATGAACGCGGCGATATCGAGGGGTTGGAAGGCCATGGGGTGGGTGAGGAGGTGGGAGACGGCGGGTACGTGGCTCGAAGCATAGTCCGCGTCCGACGGTGTTGCCAGCGACTTGGAGGAAGCACCAGTCTGGATGAAGGTGACGGCCTCCAGCTGGCCGGCCGAACCCGCCAGGCCCCGAGGAGCAACCCGCGCTGGCCGAAGCGGAGGTACGCGCTCACCGAAACGGGGACCGTACGTACGCCACCGGCCAGTGACCCGAAGTCGCTGTTTACCCACCGTCGATCAGGCGCTATGATCCCTACGCTGGCACCAGCGTCACACACTGTCGAGGAGGAGATCACATCGTGATCCACTTCAAGATCAACCGCCGAGAGTACCAGTCCGATCGCAGTCAGGTCAGCGCCGCGTGGCTTGCCGAAAAGGCGGGGCTGGAACCGACTCGTTTCGAGCTCGTGCGAACCACGACCGGCGAGACCTGGCGAGATCCGTCTGCGCTCGTTGAGCTGCGCCAGGGGGACTCATTCGAAGCCAAGGGCCGTGTGCGTCCGGTGGAACCATCCATCCGCTACACGGTCAACGGCGAGCCGCAGGTCACCGAGGAAAGCCCCCTGACCGTCGAGGAGATTCTGCGCCGAGCGGGGTCGGACGCGGCAATCGATCTCAACCGACTGGACGACTACTACCTCGACGACGTGCGCACGGGCGCCAGGTACGAAAACCCGGGTGACGAAGTTCCCGTGGCCGACGGCGACCAGTTCGTGGCGCTCTACGCCGGCCCGACTCCGGTCGCCTGAGGCCGTGGTCGACACCGTCGATCGGGAGCTGCGGGAACTCGGTATCGGGAGCCGCGTCGTACGATGGGCCGGTGCTGGTGGTGAGGCTGTGGTCTTCCCTTTCCGCGTGCTGACCGGACGCCTCGAGGGCAACACCCTCGACATCGGTCTGAGCTTTCAGGAGGCAGCCTACCCGGAATACCCGCCACACTTCATCCACGTTCGCGGTCTCGACGCCACCAGACAGACCCGGCACTCGGAACACGAGTTCGAGGGGGCGCGGTGGTGGGCCTTCAGCGCTCCTCCGAGCGATTTCTGGGACGCCCTCGATCCGTCGCAGAAGAACATGCGCACCTATGTCAGGCGCCATCTGCTTCGCTTTCTGGATGGACTGTGAGCTTCGAGGCCGTGCTGGTCGAATCGGCCCACAAGGCGGCCTGCCGACATCTCCTTGCGCACCTGAGGCGGGGGGAGCGTCAGGAGGATCTCTGCTTTGCGCTTTGGCGACCTAGTCGTGGGGCTTCGCGTACAACCGCCCTGATCTCCGAGTTGATCCTTCCGGAGGAGGGCGAGCGGACGCTCCACGGCGGGGCGAGCTTCACGCCCGAGTACCTGTCCCGATCCGTTCGCCTTGCCTGCGCGAGTGGCGCGGGTCTCGCATTGCTGCACAGCCATCCGACCGGGGGCTGGCAGCCCATGAGCCGTACGGACGTGACCGCCGAGAGGGACCGCATCGGAGGGCCGGCCCGGGCCACGGGCCTTCCCCTGGTCGGGCTGACACTCGGCACTGACGAGGCGTGGAGTGCCCGCTTCTGGCGCTGGGAAGGCCAAGGATTTGAGCGGGCGTGGTGCGACAAGGTGCGCGTTGTGGGTCGCCGACTCGGGGTAACCTACAACGCTGACCAAGTGCCGCCTCCGCAGCGCCGCCCGACGTTGCGGCGCACGACCGACACCTGGGGTGCCGCCCGTCAATCCGATCTGGCTCGGCTGCGCTTCGGCGTTGTGGGAGTGGGAAGTGTCGGCTGCATGGTGGCGGAAGCCCTTGCGCGCATCGGCGTCGAGCACCTCGTGCTGGTGGACGCCGACAGTGTGAAGACCCACAACCTGGACCGCCTCCTGTACGCTGGCGAAGCGGATGTGGGTCGGCTCAAGGTGGAGCTTGCGGCCGACGCCCTGCGGCGCTCGGCGACCGCCGAACGACTCCGGGTCGACGCCATCCCCGGCTGGATCCAACAGGAGAGATGTTATCGCGCCGCACTCGACTGTGACGTTCTATTCTCGTGCGTCGATCGCCCCCTGCCGAAGGACCTGCTGAACCATATTGCCTACGCTCACTGCATTCCCGTCGTCTTCGGAGGCGTGTTCGTGGACACGAAGAGGGACGGTACGCTTGGCCAGGCGGCGTGGAGCGTGGTCCGGTCGGGGCCCGGGCGCCGCTGCCTGCGCTGCGACGGACAGTACACGACATCGGATGTCGTGCTGGAACGTGATGGATCGCTGGACGACCCGAGCTATGTCGCGAGGATGGCGGGCGGGCGACCCACGAACCAGAACGTCTTCCCGTTCAGCGCCAACCTCGCCAGCCTGATGACGTTGGAGATGTTGCGCATGGTCATAGGCGCCGGCTGGTGGCCGGAACCTGGCGGGAAGCTCCACTACAGCTACGTGCCCGGAACCCTCCAGGCCGTTGCGGAGCCGTGCCGCGACCACTGCGAAGTCGCGGCGCGGACCGCGTCGGGGGATCAGACGGCTTACCCGTTCCTCTTTCCCGGGCCTGAACACTTGGACCGCGCGACGCCATCCTCGGTCCGACGGCGGCCGTTGGCCGGGATGCGCGGCTTGGCCCGGAGACTTGTCGGTAGGAGGGGTTCATGAGCCGGATCACCAGCCTTGCGCTGACCGATGTCCGCTGTTTCGCGGGCACTCAGCGGACCGGACTGCCGCGCGTCACGGTGCTGGTGGGAGAGAACAGCACGGGCAAGTCGACCTTTCTGGGATGCGCCCGAACAATCGCGCGTCTGGCGGATCTCGGTGAGCTGAGCGACAGGAACCCCTTTGACGACCCTCCGTTCTCCATGGGCGGCTTCGAAACGATCGCCCACTCGGGGGCCTCGAAGTTCGCAATCGAGGCCACGTTCGAGGGTCACCGCTACGACCGCGTTCGCGTGGTCTACGACCGGGGACCGAGGGGCGAGCCAAGGGAACGGGAACTGGAGTTGACCCTCTCCGCGGAATCGGGCCAAGGTGGCGTGTTCAGTGTGATGCGCCCGAGCTCGCGCCGATCCGGCAGCCCGGAGATGTGGTGTGTGGCCGGACCGAAGTTCGAGTTTGAGTTCCCGCAGTCGATGGTGTCCTATCGGCAGTTCAGCACATGGCTTTCCAGGTTGGTCCGCTTCGGCAACCTGCCGCACGAGGGAAACACCACGCTGTGGCGGAAGCGCACCGGGGAAGCATCGCCCGAAGCGGTTCGGATGTTCGCCCGATTCAACAACTTCTTTCGGCGGAGCGATCTTTTCCCGGGGCCCGAACACCAGCTTAGCGTTGCGGTGAACGACCCCAACGGTTGGCCGCGCGAGCGCGAGTATGCATCGAACCCGTTCGGCAAGAGACTCGACGAGGTGACGCTCGAGAGGATCGTTGCGCTCGGCAAGCGGCTGAACCTGTTCAGCAGCCTCGAAGTCCGGCGTGGCCTGGGAGGGACGTACGAGATCCGGGTCAATGCCTCGGGCGAGGAACACAGCATCGTGGATGTCGGCTTCGGCATCCACAGCGTGCTGCCCTTGCTTCACGCTATCGCGTCCGCGCCCAAGGAAGCCACGTTGCTCCTTCAGCAGCCGGAGACCCACCTTCACCCCCAGGCCCAAGCGGCCTTGGTGTGCCTGGTCGCGCAGCAGGGGCACCGACTCCTCGTGGAAACGCACAGCGATCACGTTCCGGATTGGTTCCGCATCGCGGTGATGTCCGGCGATATCGACCCGGACAACCTGGGGATCGTCTACTTCGCCCCCGCCGACGGCGGCGGGTCCACGGTCCTGCACGACATTCGAGTGGACGACCAGGCGAACCTGATCGACACGCCCCAGGGGTTTCGCCAGTTTTTTCTCGACGAGACCGAGCGCCTTCTCGGCTTTCGGCGGTAGCGGATCTCGTGTGCACACCCGTCGTTCTGGATGCGAGTGCGTTCGATGTCGTCAAGGAGGAGTCCCCCTACTCGGCCGGGGTGCAGCTTCGAGCGTGGATCGGCGACGGACACGGGCGCGTCAAGTACTCGACGTATGACGAAGTCGGTCGGCAGCTCAAGCGGGACTCGAAGGTGTTCCAACTCGTCCTTTCCTACAACAAGAGTGGCTTGGCTGCGCTGGTCGAGGATGCGGTGATTCGACGGGAAGTGAGTCGGCTGGAACAACTGGAGACTCGTTCCGGCGAGAGAGACCGGCAGGTGCTCGCGCTGGCGGCAGCTTCCCGAGCGCAGGTGATGGTCGCTCGCGACAAGCGCTTACGGAAGGACTTCGAGGACTCAAGTCTGCTCCCGACGGAGCGGGGTCTTCGGAGGGAGGCGTATCCCCACGGCGACCCACCGGCACGGCGCAACGACTTCCTGCACCGTCGCCGATGCCCACGTCGGTTGGCCTGATTGGGAGAAGACCGTTCCTCGTTGGTGTGGTTCCGCGCCGCAGCATCGAGACGTGGTCGACTACATGACGGCCTCGAGCGTACATGGGCAGTGACCATGCTGACCTCGAAGCACTGCTGGAGGCTGCGCGGAAGGGGATGTGGGGGTCGGCGAGTTGGAGCTGCCCACGAGGGCCGCGGTCTCGCCCGAGATGATGCCCGCGCCCACTCCCCGCGGGTCTCCGTACAGGAACCTCTGGCGCCCGATTCCGTCCAGCCGGTCGCTGAGGTCGCCGTACCCGTAGATCGCGAAGTAGGCGGACACGACCGACAGCAGGCTGCCCGGCACAGCGTGACCAGCCAGGAAGTCGCCAACTGTGCGGGCCCGGTTGTCGACGAAGTGGGCCCGCAGGGACCGGACCCGGACCGGAATTGTCGTGCGCGTGCCAACCGTCCGCAATGTCCCAGCGCAGGTCGCGGAAGTTCGCCCGGCTGCGCTCGATGGGTCGGGGGCTACCATTTCATCCCCGTCCCACGAACGACCTCATACCCTCCTCGTTCTTCAGGCAGCGCCCCGCAATCTCCGTCTTACGGATTCGGCTAAGCGCGGCCACTGGCAGGGACCATCGGTGCGAGCGAGCATGGTCACCGCCACGAGTACTTGGTCAGATAACATGGTCAGTGACCAAGATGACCGGCGTCGTGCTTGCCGCGCGAGGCGTAGAGGGAGATGCCGACCACGAGCGCCAGGAAGCCGATGAAGGCGGCGATGTCGAGGGGCTGGAAGGTCATGGGCTGTGGGGATGGGTCCGCCGTCCCCTCAACAACGCTACCGGAAGGGCCGGCTCATTGGATGGGCCGGATGGCATACTGGTTGATCCACCGTGTGACGGAGACGCGGCGAATGTCGGTGAGGTGGATGGCGCGGGCGATCTCGTAGAGGGAGAGGCCACCGTAGGCGAGAAGCCGGTTGAGGTCGAGGCCGCGGATGCAGGCAAGGACGTGCCGGACAAGCGACAAGGGAAGGCCGGAGAGCTCGGGCGCCTGGAAGTGACGGCGGAGACGAGCCCCTGAAGGGCGGTCGCGATGTCCCGCCAAATGGCCGTGTGAGAGGGAACGGAAAAAGAGGTGGGCCTCCTCGATGCCGCCCGGAGGTAGGGTGCGGGTGTGGCGGCGGGGATGGTCGAACCAGGTGAGCGGGAGGGGACGCAGCCTGGCGTGAACTTCGGGAAGGACATGGTGAACGGTGGGCGGCTTGCCGTCGCCGCCGATCAGAAAGCCGTGGGGACCGAGCGCCTCGGCCTCGGGATCGCCACCGCGAAGGACGCAGGCATCGAAGCGCTCCCGCTCGTAACGAGCGGTGAGTTCTTCGCGCGAGGGGATGCGCTCTGGATCGTACGGGGGCGGGTCGAAGTAGAGAGCGCGGACCTTGTCGAAGTCGAGCATGGCTGATCAGCGGGTGCGACGAGGAATGCGATGGTCGATTTCACGCTCGACGAGGCGCTGGCAGATGGCGAGGAAGTTGGCGGCTTCATCCGAATGTGCCGGGTGCCGAAGCGGCCGGGAATCTTGAACGATGGAGACCTGGTCAAGCTCGCCGAGCCCACGTTGGATGACAAGGAGGTTGGAGGGGTGCACGGTGTCGAAGGCGGTCTTGAGAGCGGCAGGGTCCTGGTGACGGGCAACGGCGAGGTCGTAGAGGTCGCGAGTGAGGAAGACGGATTCGCCGAGCATGCGGTAGACGAGTTTCCTGGCGAGGATTTCGGCACTGGTGTGCACGCCGATACGGGTGCCGCGCACGGTGTCGGCCGAGTGGGGGCGGGAGGTGGCGGGGTAGGAGCTGTCGATGGTGACTTCACCGGCCGGGAGGTCGATTCGGGTGAGCCCCTGGTGGAAGGTCAGGTAGGCGCGTCCGTCGATGTGGCGGGCAAGGTCGTCGCGGAAGCCGCTGGCGGGGAGCCGGTGGTGGATGTCGTGGTCGACGGAGAGGTCCACGTCGGTGCTGTGCCGGTGCGCCCAGCGCGCGGCGAGCGCAGTGCCGCCCCCGAGCACAAGGTGGTGCTCGCCCCCGAGGTGGTAGCCGAGAGGATGGCGAACGGCTTCGAGGAGTTCGCGGGGGCCGCGCGGGAGGTCGAGCTCGGCCATCAGACGGTTGGGGGAAGCCTGGCCATGGTACGGGAACGATAATCTGCTCCATCGAAGTGGTGAAGTGTTCGCCGTACCTTGTCCCCGCGGCCCCGCGCAACCCTTCCCCACGTCACGGTGTCCACCAGTCGGAAGGATCAACACCCGCCGCGGACCCGGAGATTCGGCCCGGTGACGGAATCGGAACTCATACAACGCCTCAAGGCGGGAGACCACGGCGTCGCGCGGTCGCTCTACGACCTGCACGTCGACCGGGTCTTCCGGCTCTGTTACCGGTTTGCGGGCGAGTACGACCTCGCCCAGGACTTCACGCAGGAGACGTTCGTGCGCGCGTTCTCCAAGATCGACACCTTCCGCGGCGAGTCCGCGTTCGGGACCTGGGTCTGCGCCATCGCGACGACCGTGTCGCTGAACGAACTGAGGCGCATCAAGCGCTTCCGGTCCCGCGAGGCGCCGCTGGACGATCAGCTGCGCGGCGGGAGCACGCGTCGCACCCTCGAGCCCGACCTGCGCGACGATCTCCACCGCGCGATCGAGGGGCTTCCAGAAGCCTATCGCACGGTCTTCCTGCTCCACGATCTCGAGGGCTACACCCACGAGGAGATCGGTCACATTCTCGGCATCAAGGCAGGGACCTCGAAGTCCCAGCTGTTCCGCGCCCGGAACCGGCTGCGCGAAAAGCTGGCGAAACACGCCGGGGAGTGGGCCTCATGACGGACATGGACCGGTTCACCGCGTGGTTGCGGCGGGAGGGCGTGAGCTACAACCGGGCGCCCGCGACCCCCGCCGACGCGATGTGGCAGGGAATGGAAGGGCGGCTGGGGGCCATCGGTACCGGGCCGGAGGCGGATGTCGGGGGTGGGCTTGTCGGCGATGGCGGTCCCATGAAGGAGGCGCTGGCCTACAACGCGTCGCCCCCTGTGCCGCGCGAGGAGATGTGGACACGAATCGAGGCGGCGTGGACACTCAGGCGGTCGGCGGTTGCGGCAGCCGGAGGCGCAGGCCGCACACGCATCCGCCCCGGGTGGCTCAGACGACGCGGCGCGGCCGGCTGGGTCGCGGCCCTGGCGGCGGCCGCGTCCCTGGTGGTGGGCATCGCGCTGGGTCGGGGCACGCGACCCGGTCCGCCCGGTGAGACGGCGCCCCGGTCGGCAGCTTCCGCATCCGGGCAGTCGACGGGCCCGGTTGAGGTGCCGATGACGGTTGCCGGGCGCGACGGCGAGGAGGCCGACAATGCCGCCGGGCCGGTCGGGGGGACGGGGTTCGTCGGTCTCGTCACCGTGGGCGACGAAGTGGAGACGCCGGAACTGTTGGCGTCCGATCCGCGGCCAGAGCCACCTTCGACCCTGCACGCCACCGTCACGCACGAGTCGGAGGATCCCGCCGCCTTGCCCCCCGGGCAGGGCCTTTCCGGCCCGCCCCCCGGACGCACTCTCCATGCCGGGCTCCGCCTGGAGCCCGAGTTCGACCATGCGACCGCCCGGCACCTCGGACAGGCCGCGACTCTGCTCACCGCCTTCGGAACCGACCGGCGCACACCCGCGTCCCAGGCCGATCTGGCGCGGTGGGCGCGGGAACTGCTCGTGGAGACGCGCATGCACCTGGGCCTGTCCTCCGATTCCGGATCACCGGTGGAGCAGACGCTGCTCGAAGACCTCGAGCTCGTCCTGATCCAGATCGCGGGGCTGGGTCCCGGGGCGCCGGACTTCGAGTGGGAGCTTGCACGCGAGAGCATCGAGCGGCGGGGCACCCTGGTGCGGCTGCGGGCCGCGAGCGCCCAGGGGGAGACTTGAAGACACGAATCGAATCACGCATGTGAAGAGATTCACAAATAGGGGAAACAGAAAGATGACGAGCCCGAGGACTATGATGAAGCGAAGGATGGGGGTGGTGGGCGCCGGACCGGCCTTCGCACTCCTCCTGGCAGCGGACGCGACGATGATTACCGCGGGGCCCGCGCTAGCGATCGGGAACGGGCACCTCTCCGCCCAAGTCGTAAGTTCGGACGAAAGGGATTTCCTCGCGGCGAGGTCGCAGATCAACCGGACGAACTGGGTGGACGCGGCCCGGCTGTTCCGAAACTACCGCGCGAGATGGCCAGCGGGAAAATACGTCAGCGATTCCTTCTACTGGGAAGCGTTCGCCCGCCACCGGCAGGGCCAGTTGGAGCAGGCCGTGCTGCTTCTGGAAAACATGCTGGAGAACGTCCGGGACAGCGTGCCGGGCGACCAGTTGAATGCCCGCCGCGTCAACGATGCGCGCCAGCTGCGCCTCCGGATCCTCGGAGAGATGGCGGAGAAGGGAGATCCGCGTGCGGCCCAGGAAGTGCTGCGAGAGTCGGAGGCGGCTCTCGGAGCGGCGTTGGACAGTGCGTCGGTCGCGTGGGACAGTGCCGCGGCGGCCTTGTCGGTGGCGTGGGACAGCCTGGCGGTGGCCATGTCGACTGCGTGGGACAGCCTTGCGGAAGTGATGGTTCCGGCCTTCGACACGCTCGCCGCAATCATGGTTCCGGCCCTCGACTCGCTTGCGGATGCGATGTCCCGGGAACTGCCCGCGCTGGTTGACAGTGTAGCGGTGGCGATCGAGGCAGCGGACATGTCGGAGTTCAGAAAGGCATTGACGCGACTGGAAGCGGATCTCGGGGGTTTTCGGTTGTTGAAGTCGCGCAATAGCCGGCTCCCGGAGCACTGCGAGGACGAGTCCGTGCAGCAGGAGGCGCTGACGTCGGTTCTGCGTCTCGTCGAGACGGACCGGATCCCGATCCTGCGCGGTGTCATCGACCGCGACGACGAGTGCTCCGTCAACCTGCGCGTGTTCGCCGTCGGGCGACTCGCCCGCGAAGGCACCCCGGAGGCGGAGCGGGAGCTGATCAGCGTCGCCGCCACCCATCCGGACCCGGAGGCCCGCCGTGCCGCGGTGGCGGGCCTCTGGCGGTTCGACACGCCGACCGCGCTCGCCGCCCTGGTCAACGTGCTCGCGCGCTCGAACGACGCGGAAATGCAGGAAGCCGCTATTCATGGACTCCGGCGCAGCGAAAGCGCGGGGGCCCGCGACGCGCTCGCGGCCTTCGCCGCGGACGCTGCGAAACCGGAGGGCCTGCGCGAGGACGCCATAGTGGCGCTGGGCCGGCGCGACGATGTGGAAGCCGGGGTACTGATCGGGATCTACACCGCGCTGGAGACCCCGAAGCTCAAGACCGCCGTGATAGACCGGCTGCGCGAGATCCGGAGCAGGGAGGCGGAAACCTGGCTGTTCGGCGTGGCCTTCGACGCGAACGAGACCGACCGCATCCGCTCGAGGGCACTCGACGCCTGGGCAAGAAGCCCGGCGCTGGAACTCTCTAGCCTGGTCCAGGCCTACAATCGGTTCGGGGAGCCCGACCGTCGCGAACGGATCTTCTACGCCCTCTACCGCAAGGCGGGTCGGTCGAAGGGGGAGGCCAAGTCCGAGGTCGTGCGGAAGATGGTCGAACTCGCCCGCCTGGAACCGGATCCCGAAGTGCGTGAACGCGCGGTCGCCTGGCTGGGCCGCACCGGATCCCCGGAAGCGGTCGAATTCCTTCTCGAACTGCTGCGCGGGCCGCAACGGGACACCATACCGAAGACTGGGAGGCCGGGTTCGCGCAAGTGAGGAAACGCTTGTGATTGTATTGGGGATTATACCCTTGACTTGACGGGCTTCCGAAGAATGACCGATGATCGCATATTGAATGGAGAACGCCGGGTCGGGATATTGCGGTCCCTCACCGGCGCCTACCACGAACGAGAGAGCGTTCATGGCCTCCGAATCCA
>CAZTOF010000661.1:0-1595 GCA_964615515.1 uncultured Gemmatimonadaceae bacterium | reverse complement strand
CCGAGCACCTGGATGTCCAGCGCCGCCGGACGGCCGTAGGCATCGACGTCCCGCACCGGCATGGAGGAGGACACGAAGAGGGTCGCGCCGGGCGGGAGGGCGCGGAGCGTGGCGGCCGCGTAGGCGCCCTCGTGGTCGGCGTCCGAGGCGTCCTCCGCGATGGCGGACCAGGCCGCCGCTTCCATCTCGGTCCAGTCGCCGATCCACCGGCGGCGGTGGGGGGGGAGCGGTGGCGGCCGACCATCGCTCCCGTCGGCGGGCTCCTCACCGGCAAGCCGGTTGAGAACGACGCCGGCGGACGCGCGGAGATAGTGCCTCGCCAGCCCCTGGTGATCCTTGCGGTGCCCCCCGTCGTCGATCACGATTTGGGTGGACCCCTCCCAGGCCGCCAACGCCTCTTCGAGCGTCCCCGATGTGGGAGTGCGCCCCACCCGGATGATCAGGTCGGGGCGGAGCCGCCGGAGCGTTTCCCGAACGCGCAGGAAGTGGTCGTAGGCCCCGAGAACCGGTGGTGTTTCCGTTTCGCCCAGATCCCGGTTGAAGCGGGCGCCCGAGAGGGGGTCGGCGAGAGCGGGCACGCCCCGAAGCCTTGCGAAGCGAACCACGGCCGGCCCATCCAGACCGGGGTCGCAGGCGGGCCCAGCCACCAGAAGGGGGCGGCGCGATGTCTCCAGGCGGTGGGAGACAAGCGTGTCCTGGTCGTGGCCGCGCCCCCGGCGCCCGGTCCGACGACGCCAGGTACGCGGCGCGTCCCCGCCCCGCTCGATCGCATCCGCCTCCGCCGCCACATCCGCGGGCGCGGAGTCGGCCGGATCCCGCAGTCCGAGTCCCCGCGGCGACTCCGGCTGCAACGGCTTGTCGAAGGGCACGTTGAGGTGGACGGGCCCGCTCGGGGGACCCACTGCGTTCCGGGCGGCCCTGTGGACGACTTCGATCGCCGACCGCGGGCCCGTGTTGTCCAGTTCCGCCCGGGACGGCAGGGGAAGATCCGCCTCGAACCGCACCGTCCTTCCGAAGATCCCCGGCTGCATGATGGTCTGGTTGGCGTCCGCACCCCGCATCGCCGGAGGCCGGTCCGCGCTTACGACGATCAGAGGCACGTCCGACCGGTCGGCCTCGACCACCGCCGGCAGCAGGTTGGCAACCGCGGTCCCCGATGTCGTGACCACAGCGGCCGGACCCAGGTGGGCGCGACCGTAGCCCACCGCGAAAAACCCCGCCGAGCGCTCGTCCAGGTGCACGCGGATCCGGATCCCGGAGACCATCTGCGCGGCCAGGACCAGGGGCGCGGACCGCGAGCCGGGCGCAATCTCCACCTCCTCCACACCGTATTCGGCCAGGGCCCCCAGTATGGCGCGGGCCCACGCGAGGTTCAGTTCGCCGCCGGCCACGGTGCCGTCACCCCGAACCGACGGCGCTGCGGGGGGCGGCCTCCGCCCGCGCCATCGCCCGGAGCACGGAATCGAACTTGAGTTCCGTCTCTTCCCATTCGAGCACCGGGTCCGATCCCGGAACGATCCCCGCGCCCGAGAACAGGCGCCAGCCCGCGCCCCGCGACACGGCCGACCGCAGCGCCGGCACGAAGATCCCCTTCC
>CAZTOF010000660.1:0-2727 GCA_964615515.1 uncultured Gemmatimonadaceae bacterium | reverse complement strand
GCCTCGATCATGTCGTCCATCAGGTCGTTCATCCGGACGAGATTGACACTCGCTTCGGTGAACAGCGCATACGGATGGCCGCGCTCCTTCTGCCACTCGGCGATCACGGGGAGGAGCCTCGAGACTTCGCGCTTGTTGCCGATGAAGTTGTCGTCGACCAGGAAGAGCGGACCCCGCCACCCCAGCTCGTACAGGCGGTCGAACTCGGCCACCATCTGGTCCGGCGACTTCGTGCGGGATACGCGGCCGTACAACTTGGTGATGTCGCAGAACTCGCAGTCGAAGGGGCATCCCCGCGAGAACTGGAGACACATCGAGTGATACTCGTTCATGTCGATGAGGTCGAACCGGGGAACCGGAGCCGTGCTCATGTCCGGCTTCCTCGGGGCACGGTAGACGGACCGCGCGGCGCCGTTCTCCAGGTCGCGAAGAAAGGTCCGGAAGGTCTCCTCGACCTCGTCGAGCACGAAATGATCGATTCCCTCCATCTCTTCGTGAAAGGTGGTGGGATGCGGCCCGCCGGCGACGACCGGAACCCGCGCGCGGTTGCAGCGCTCCACGACCCGCTCGAGCGAGGGGCGTTGCGGAATCATGGTCGACGTGAAGGCCAGGTCCGCCCACTCCAGGTCGGCGTCCTCGAGCGGGGTCACGTTGAGGTCGACGACGCGCAGGTTGTACCGGGACGGGAACATCGCGGCGACGGTGAGCAGGCCGAGCGGGGGAAAGGCCGCCTTGATGCCCAGCAGGTCCAGGGCGTAGTTGTTGCCCCAGTACGTGGGAGGGTGCTTCGGGTAGACGAGGAGAGCGTTCGTCATGGTTGAGTTGGCGCTGGTGTGTGTGACGACAGGATTCTTGGCGGTCGTGGGGCGCCAAGTCAAGGTCACGCCGTCAGTTGCCACCGTGGGCGATCGCTGGCACCGGGGCCGAACCCTGAATCCGTGGAACCTCGACAGGGATCGAGCGGGTCGTCCGCTGATCCGGCTCGGACGCGTTCATTGGCGGACTGGACGGCAGGGCACTCGTTCATTAGTATGAATAATACCGTATTATTCTAATTGCTCCTTTATTATGCTGACCCTCGACCAGATCCAGGCCCAACTCCACCGCCTCGACGGTGAGCCCGCCGACTCGCTTGAGTCCGAGTCGCTCGAATTCAAGTCGTGGAATTCGACTGGGTCCGCACACAAGTCCCAGATCCGGGAGATCCGGGAAACCGTGGTCGCGTTCGCGGACGCGCGCGGTGGTTTTCTCGTGCTCGGGATTAGCGACGGGAAGCGGACACGCGCGGACGCGATCCACGGCGTGGCCGCCCTCGATGCGGATGCTCTGCGCCGGGACATCTACGATGGTACGGAGCCTCATATCCTTGTGGAAGTCAGCGAACTGAAGGAGCCCGAAGGCAGGGTGCTGGTGGTTCGAATACCCCCGGGGATGCCTCCGCACACCACATCGGATGGGGTGGCCAGGATAAGGGTCGGCAAGGAAAGCAAGCCGCTGACAGGATCCAATCTGGCCAATCTGGTCGTGTCCCGGGGGAGACGGGACCTTACCGCCGAGATCCTCCCGGATGTGAGATTCTCCGACCTCGATCCGCAGCAATTCGACCGCCTGCGCCGACTGGTCAGGGCCGATCCGGCCGGAAGCGATCTGGCGGAACTCGAGAACCGAAAGCTGGCTGAAGTGCTCGGCCTTACTTCACGCAGAGGCGTGACCCTTGCGGCAGTCCTCCTCCTCGGATCGCGGTCCTCGCTTTCCCGCTCCGTCCCGCGTCATGAACTGGTCTTCTCCAGATCGCGCGGCCCCACACGGTACGATGTGCGCCGGGATCTGCGTGCTCCCCTGTTGGAAACCCTCGAGGAAGTCCGGCGCCTGCTGACCGCGAACCTTCGGGTCATGCCCATCGGACCCGCGGGATTCCACCAGCTCGAAATCCCGGACATCACATGGTGGATCGCGCGGGAGGCCGTGCTGAATGCGCTGGTTCACCGCGACTATTTCCTGCACCAGTCCATTCACCTGCGTCTCTCCGGTGACCGCATGGAAATCACCAGTCCCGGAGGGTTCATCGGGGGCGTGACAGCGGAGAACATCCTCCGCCATCCCCCGGTTCGGCGAAACCCCCTGCTCGCGGACGTTCTGCAAACGATCGGTCTGGTGAACCGGCTGGGTCTCGGAGTCGATCGCATCTACCAGGAGTCCCTGTCGCTCGGGAAGGATCTGCCGCGCTACGAGGCCGACGAGTCCCACGTCAAGCTGGTTTTGCCCACACGGACACACACCGACTTCGCCCGCTTCGTTCAGGACATTCGAAGCGGAGGTGAGGAGCTCGGGGTCGACGATCTGATCGTCCTTCGTGGATTGGCACGGCGACCGGTTCTCGACCGGTGGTCGGCGTCCAGGCTGCTCCAGCTTTCCGCCAACGAGGCCGCGGAAATCCTGGTCTCGCTAAGAATACGTGGATTCCTGGTTCCCCAGGGAAGGGGCCGGGGGACGAAATACCGCCTGGCCCGCCGATACGCGGCACTGATCGAATCCGCCGGTGACAGCCAGGACATCTGGCTGGACGAGGAGTCCGTAAGGCTTCGGCTCCTCACGATTCTCCCCGAGAGGGGCCGTCTGACAAACGCGGAGATCCGACGTCTGTCAGGGTACTCCAGGACTCAGGTGCTGAAGCTCATGCGCTCACTGCGACGGGAGGGACTGGTCAGGGCCGATCCGGCCGGAAGC
>CAZTOF010000659.1:0-2846 GCA_964615515.1 uncultured Gemmatimonadaceae bacterium | reverse complement strand
GCGCGATGACGACCGGTGGCTGAAGCACACCCTCGCCTGGCTCGACGGACAGGGCGTGCCGCGGATGGACTACCGGCCGGTCCACATGTACACCCTGACCAACGACACCAGGGTCATTCCACCGCGGGCCCGCGTCTACTGAGGGACACATCGAGCATGGCTCAGTTCACACTCCCGGCAGACTCGGTCGTCCGTGAAGGAACGACATGGCCTGCCCCGGGCAACGCGAAGCGGCCGAAGACGTTCGTCGTCTACCGCTACGACCCGGACTCGGACGAGAACCCGAGGCGCGATCGCTACACCATCGATCTCGCGACCTGCGGGCCGATGGTTCTCGACGCCCTCATCAAGATCAAGAGCGAGGTCGACTCCACCCTGACGTTCCGGCGTTCCTGCCGGGAGGGGATCTGCGGCTCCTGCGCGATGAACATCGGAGGGCGGAACGGCCTCGCCTGCATCAGTGCGATTGGGGACTACTCGGGGGCGATCGCGGTCCACCCCCTGCCGCACCTGCCGGTGGTCAAGGACCTCGTCCCGGACATGAAGCACTTCTACGCCCAGCTCGCATCGATCAAGCCGTGGATGCGCGCGCAGTCCCCGCCGGCGCGGGATCGAGAGAGACTCCAGTCGAAGGAGGAGCGGGAAAGGCTCGACGGGCTCTACGAGTGCATCCTGTGCGCGTGCTGCTCCACGAGCTGCCCGAGCTACTGGTGGAACGGCGACCGATACCTGGGCCCGGCCGTCCTTCTCCAGGCCCACCGGTGGCTCGTGGACAGTCGGGACGAAGTGGCAGGCGAACGGCTCGACGACCTCGAAGATCCGTTCCGCCTGTATCGCTGCCACACCATCATGAACTGCACGACGGCCTGTCCGAAGGGGTTGAACCCTGCGAAGGCGATCGCGGGAATCAAGAAGATGATGGTCGCGCGCAGCTCCTGACCGGCATGCATGTCCCGTCCGATCGTCCGTCGTTCCTTCACCGCGCCGCGCAGCGTCCTCGCCCGGCGTACCCAGGCCGGAACGCTGTCGATTCCGGATCCGGTTCCGGTGCGAGCCGGCTCCGAACCGGCCCGTGACTCGACGGGCGAGGCGCCAGCGGGTGCGCTGGCGATGCCGTCGTGGCATGAAGGAGCTCGACGTCCTGCTCGAACGCTTCGTCCGCCGCGCCCTGAACCGGCTCGACGAGGGCGAGCTCGAGGCGCTGGAGCGCCTGCTCGCGGAGCCCGACCAGGACATTCTCGAGTGGATTGCGTCCCCGAACCCTTCTCCGCCCCCCGCGATGCAGGGCATCGTCGCCCGCATTCGCTCCGAGGCGCATGGGCGGCCCTGAGTTCATCGATGGGCGTTACACTCGCGCTAACGACCAGTGCTCCGACGTACTCGCTGTCACGTCGTTCGCGCCAGATGGCAACTGCCCGAGAAACGACGCCGAGAACTTCGAGCGCATGTCGCGGGGCGGGCGTGGATGGCCCGGTGCCTGCCCCGAATCGAAGCGCGCTACACTCGCGCCGGAAACCACCGCCTCGCTACGCCGAACGATGAATGCTGCCGAACGCATCAAGGACCGCGACCACGACACTCCCACCGCGCCGACGGGCACCGGCGGACCAGGCACGATGATGACCGGAGACGCGGTCTCGCGGCTCGATTTCCTCACCTTGCTGCGGGTTTCCGGAGACGACGCACATGCCTTCCTCCAGGGTCAGCTCACCGCGGACATCGACGAGGTCGACGCGTCCACGTCGCGTCTCGCCGCGTGGTGCTCGCCAAGGGGGCGGGTGCTCGCGCTGTTCCGGCTGTTCGCCGATCCTCTCGGCGGATACCGGGTCGTCTGCGAGCGCTGGGTTGCGGCGACGCTGCTCGCGCGGATTCGCATGTTCATCCTGCGCTCGGACGTGAAGATCGACGACGCGAGCACCGAGCTGGAGGTGGCCGGCATCGCCGGTGCGCGCACCCTGCCGGACCCGTTTGCGGCCTGGGCGGAAGCTGCCGGGGTCGACGATGCAGTCACGTACGAGGAGACGACGATCTCCCGCGTTCCCGGCCGCGGCCGGAGGTTCCTCCTGACCGGCACTCAGACGCGAGTCGACTCGATCGCATCGGCGAGAAAGGGCGGAAGCGTCCGGCAGGCAAGTGCCGGCGCGTGGCGCTTGGCGGACATCTGTGCCGGCGTCCCACGCATCACCGCGAAATCATCCGACGCCTTCCTTCCGCAGATGCTGAACCTCGACCGGTTCCACGCGGTGAGCTTCGAGAAGGGATGCTACGTGGGCCAGGAGATCGTCGCTCGCGCCCAGCACCTCGGCCGGGTCAAGCGCCGTGCCTACGTCGGACGAACGCACGCTGCCGCCGAAGGCGACCCGATCCTGGAAACGGCGGAGAACGACGCACGCAAGGTTGGCGACATCGTCGCCGTGGAGCCGCATCCCGACGGAGACAGCGCCGCCCTGGTGGTCCTGAACGTCGATTCTGCGGAATCCCCGGCATTGCGCGTGAGCCGGAACGACGGTCCGCCGATTCGGGTTTCGTCACCGGAAGTCACGGAGTCCCCGGTCTGACTTCTTCCCGGATGCAGTCGACATCGCTCGCCGACCGGCGACGTCACGCCGCCAGCGTCGTGTTCCCGAGCCAGTCCGGACGCACGCGGACATGTTACGCATCCTTGACGCTCCATGTGCAATAATAGTCGCGGATCGCACGGCATTCTGCACGGGTTGGCCGGTCGACGCAGCAGCACGGCAACGGCCGGAGAACGCAAAGCGCGATGACCGATCCCTTCGGACTAAGGCACAGGAAAAAACGGTCATGGTCGCCGCGGTACTGAGCCACCCCGTAGGATGAAACAG
>CAZTOF010000658.1:0-5598 GCA_964615515.1 uncultured Gemmatimonadaceae bacterium | reverse complement strand
ACCGACGACCTCGCGATGCGGTCGTGGCCGGCGGCCGCGGCGCCGTCCCCCGCCACCGGGCGGGCGCCGCCGATGATCGTACCGGTTCTGGAAGGCGCGTCGGCACGCGTCGCGCTGCGCCGGCTCCACAAGATGGGACTGCGGGTCCGCCTCGAGGGCGCCGGACCCGTCTACGAAACCATTCCGGGGGCGGGCGCTGCAATAGCGGCGGGGGACACGATTCGCGTCGTTGCCCGTGAGCACGCGGTCGCGGAGCACCCGGATCTGCCCGGGCGGGGAGGATGACCGTGTCCGTGTCGGGGATCGTGACCGCGCTGGAGGGCGCGGGCGTTGCCGTCGGACCCTTCGTTCCCGAGGACGGGGACGTGGGCCGCGTGAAGGTGGCGGGGGTGCAGCACGACTCCCGCCGGGTCGGGCCCGGCGACCTCTTCGTGGCCTGGTGCGGCGCCGAGCACGACGCGCACGACTACATGGCCGCCGCGGCGGCCTCCGGAGCCGTCGCCGCGATCGTGGAGCGAACGGTACCGGGTGCGGCGCTTCCACAGATCCAGGTCGACAACGCGCGCCTCGCCGCCGCCGTCGCCTCCGGCTTCGTTGCGGGATCCCCCTGGCGCAACCTCGACACCTTCGGCGTCACGGGGACCAACGGCAAGACGACCACCGCCCTGCTGCTGCGGGGCCTCCTCGCGCATCGGAGGCCCACGGCGGCGCTCGGCACGCTGGGCGTGGTGGGCCCCGACGGGCGCGTGCGGGAGGGAACCGAGGAGCTGACGACACCCGGTCCGGTGCAGGTGTCCGCGTGGCTTTCCTCCCTGTCGCGGGCGCGCGTGCTGGGCGTCGTCATCGAGGCTTCGTCGCATGCGCTGGACCAGTTCCGTCTGGACGGCGTCCGCTTCGACGTGGCCGCCTTCACCAACCTCACCCGCGACCACCTGGACTACCACGGCACCTTCGAGAGCTACCTGGCCGCGAAGGCACGCCTGCTCGAACTCGGGAAGACGGGTTGCACCGCGGTGATCAACGCGGACGACCCCGCCTGGAGCGCGCTTCGGCCCCGGGGACCCGTCATCACCTACGGGTTCGGCCCGGCCACGCTCCGTGCCCACAACGTGCGCCTGTCCCTGCGGGGATCGAGCTTCCATCTCGCGTGGAACGGTCGCGTCGCGGCGGCGACGCTTCCGCTCCCGGGCCGTTTCAACATCTCGAACGCGCTCTGCGCGGCCGCCTGCGCCCTGGCGCTCGGGCACACGCTGCACGATGTCGTGGACGGGCTGCGCGACGTGGCTCCGGTCCCGGGGCGGCTGGAGTCCGTGGTGTGGAATCCCTTCCACGTGCTGATCGACTTCGCGCACACGCCGGACGCGCTGAACCAGGTACTCGGCGCGCTGCGGCCACTGGTGTCCGGCCGCTTGATCGTGGCCTTCGGCGCGGGCGGCGACCGGGATCCCGTAAAGCGCCCGGCGATGGGCGCCGCCGTCGCGCGGTACGCCGACCTTGCCGTGGTCACCTCGGACAACCCGCGCACCGAGGATCCGGCGGACATCGTCGAACAGGTGGCCGCGGGCGTCTCGGGGTGCGACACGGTCCGGATCGTGGACCGGCGCGCAGCCATCGAGCACGCTCTGGACGCCGCTGCGCCGGGGGATACGGTCCTTCTCGCGGGCAAGGGGCACGAGACCCGCCAGGTCGTGGGCACGGAAAAGCAGCCCTTCGACGAGCGCCGCATCGTTCTGGACCACCTGGCCGAAGGGGGGCGCCCGTGACCCCTGCCTCCTTCCGCTGGAGCGACGCCTCGGTGCGGCGCGCCCTGGGCCTCTCCGGGGGCGATCCGGCCCGCCTCTACGAGGAGATCTCCACCGACACGCGGACCCTCGGGCCGGGCGATGTCTTCGTCGCCCTGGAGGGAGCCCGCTTCGACGGGCATGCCTTCGTCGGGCAGGCGGTGGCGGAGGGTTGCGCCGCGGTCGTCTCCCACCGTGACCTGGGCTCCTGCGCGGTCCCCGTCTACAGCGTCCGAGACACCCTGACCGCCCTCGGCGACCTTGCCCTGCACCGGCGCGAACAGGCCAACATCCCGGTCGTCGGCATCACCGGCTCGTCGGGCAAGACGACCGTCAAGGACATGACCGTGCGCGCCCTGTCGCGTAGCTACGACGTGCACGGCACCCGGGGCAACGAGAACAACCGGGTGGGGGTCCCCCTGACCATCCTGTCGATGCCTGACCTCGCCACCGCGGTGGTGCTGGAGATGGGGACGAACGAGCCCGGCGAGATCGCCGAACTGGCCCGGATCGCCCGCCCCACCGTGGGCGTGGTGACGACCGTTTCGGAGACCCATATCGAGCGCCTGAGGGACCTGCGAGGCGTGCTGGCCGAGAAGCTCGACCTCTTGCGTGCCCTCGGCCCGGCGGGGACGGCCATCGTGGGCGACACGCCCGAAGAGCTGGTGGACGAGGCGAGGGCGCTGCGCCCGGGGGTCGCCGTCTGCGGTTCGACCGACCGGGCGGATCCGGAGCTCCGGCCGGTCGGGGCGCACGCACGCAGGGACGGCACCTACGGTTGCTACTGGCGGGACCACCCCGTCACGCTGCGAATCCCGGGCGAGCACAACCTCGACAACGCCATGCTGGCCCTCGCCGTGGCCCACGTCCTCGCCGTCCCGGCCGGGGAGGCGGCCGAGGGCGTCTCGGCCTTGTGGCCCGGCACAATGCGGGGTGAGGTGCGCAAGCTGGGCGGCCTGACGCTCATGGTGGACTGCTACAACGCCAACGCGGCCGGGGTCGAGGCCGCCGTTTCCACCCTGGCGGCGATCGGTGACAAGGGCCGCTGGGTGGCCGTGCTGGGCAGCATGCTGGAACTGGGGGAACGGTCCGCGGCCATCCACAGGGAGACGCTTTCCGTGATCCTGCACTGCGGCGTGGACCTGTACATCCTGTCAGGGGGGTTCGCGCGGGCCGCGAGGTACTTCCAGGACGGCAGGATCGTGGTGGTGGAGGATGTCGAAGAGCTGGCGTGGCGCCTCCCGCGCATGGTCGCCCCCGGCGACAAGGTGCTGCTGAAGGCGTCCAGGGGCGTCCGCCTGGAGCGGGTGATTCCCGCGCTCGAGAAGCGGTACGCCTGATGCAGCCCGCGGACAAGACCCCCCCGGCATTCGAGCGGCGATGCATCCGCGCTGGACCGCTTCGCTCTGCGTTGCTCCTCTGGCCAGTAGCGCTGCTAGTGCCCCTTCGTCGCGCCTTGCCAGCCCGGCGCCTCACCGCTCTCGGTGCTCGCGCGGACTTGTCCACGGACTGCTGATGCTCTACCACCTGCTCCCCCGCCTCGAGGACCTGCACATCGTCTTCAACCTCTTCAACTACATCACCGTGCGCTCGGCCGGGGCGATGGCGACCTCGCTGGTTCTCACGCTGTTGCTGGGCCGCCGCGTGATCATCTGGCTCAAGAGCCGCGGCATCGTGGACGTCCCGGGCAGGAACGGACACGACGAAGCCGTCGGCGACGGCGCCAAGGCGAACATGGGCGGGCTCCTCATCGTGTCCGTGGCCACGGTTGCGACGCTGCTCTGGGCCGAGCTGGCGAACCCCTACACGATCATCGCCCTGGTGGTCATGCTGTGGATGGGGTCGCTGGGCTTCCTGGACGACTACCTCAAGGTGGTGCGCCGCACGCCAAGGGGTCTGGTCGAGCGCTACAAGTGGGCCGGGTCGCTCGCGCTGGGGCTGGGGCTGGGGTTGTTCCTGGTTCTCGCGGGCCCCGAGTCCGCGGTGGGTGCGACGACCACCAACCTGCCCCTCTTCGACGAATGGCAGCTGGTGTTCACGGCTCCCGCCTACCTGGCATGGGTCACGGTGGTCCTCGCCGGATCCACCCACGGCGTCAACATGACCGACGGCCTCGACGGCCTGGCCCCCGGACTGGTGGCGATCGCGACGGGCACCTTCGGCGTCTTCGCCTACGTGATCGGCCGCGTGGACACGTCGGCGTATCTGGGCCTGTTCTATCTGCCCGGCGCCGGGGAGCTGGCCGTCTTCGCCGCGGCGATCACGGGGGCCGCGCTGGGGTTCCTGTGGTACAACGCCCAACCCGCCCAGGTGATCATGGGCGACACCGGGTCGCTCGCAATGGGCGGCGCGCTCGGCGCAATGGCCGTGCTGCTCAAGGCCGAGCTGCTGCTCCTCGCCGTCGGCGGCGTCTTCGCGGCCGAGGCGGCCTCGGTGATCATCCAGCGGCGGTACTTCAAGTACACGAAACGGCGCTACGGCGAAGGCCGGCGCGTCTTCAGATGTGCCCCCATCCACCACCACTTCCAGATGGCCGGATGGAAGGACGAGCAGGTCGTGGTCCGGTTCTGGATCCTGGGAATCCTCTGCGCGATGGTCGGCTTCGCCACGCTCAAGCTGCGGTGAGGGAGCAGCGCGTGCCGTCGTGCGCCGGGCCCGGGTCCGGGAGCGAAACGGAGTGAAAAAGGAGAGAGACAAGGTTGCCGTGATCGGGTTGGGCGCCAGCGGAGACGCCGCGGCCCGGCTGGCCCTTCGGAAAGGAGCGAAAGTTCATGTCACGGATGCGAGCAGCGAAGACCCAGTTGCAACTCGTGGAGCCCGCCTGCGGGACCTCGGCGCCGAGGTCCGGCTGGGCGAACACGACATCGAGGCGGTCGCCTCGGCGGACACCGTCGTCGTCAGCCCGGGAATCCCGTCCGGCGCCCCGGTGCTCGCCGCCCTTCGCGCGCGGGGTGTCGCTTGGGTATCGGAGCCTGAATTCGCCTGCCGGTTCATCTCGAGTCCACTGACGATCGTGACCGGCACGAACGGGAAGACCACCACCGCCGCGCTCTGCGCCCACCTGCTGCGCGAGGCGGGCGTCGACGTGGCGCTCGGGGGGAACATCGGAGGGGAGATGGGGCCTCCCGCGTCGGCCCTCGCCGCCGCCGACCCCCAGGCGGACCGGATCGTTCTGGAGCTGTCGTCCTTCCAGCTGGCGGACATCCGCGACCTCACGCCGGACGTGGGTGTGATGACCAACCTCGGTGTCGACCACATGGACCGCTACGCCACCGCGGCGGACTACCACCGCGACAAGCGGCGCCTCTTCGAGGCCGGCGACGAAACCACCACCTGGGTCGTCAACGGCGACGACCCGGCCGTGCTGGAGATGGCCGCGGGGGTGCCCGGAACGCACCTCGCCTTCTCGCTCGAGACGGCTCCCTCGCCGGGCGCCTACCTCTCGGGAGACGACCTGGTGCTCGACCCGGGCGACCTCGGCCGCCTCGCCGGCGCCACGGTCCCGCGCCGGGTGGCCGCCACCTCCGACGTGCGGCTCCGGGGGCGCCACAACTTGGCCAATGCGCTGGCCGCGCTCCTGGCCGCCGCGGCGTCGGGCGCTTCGCCGGAATCGGCGAGGGGCGCGCTTCGCTCCTTCGCGCCGCTCCCGCACCGGCTCGAACCGGTGGGGACCTTCGGCGGGGTGCACTGGGTGAACGATTCGAAGGCGACGAACGTGGCCGCCGCGACCCTCTCTCCCGCGGCTCCGTACGCCACCGCGGCCCGCACCCGGCCCCGCATCGCGGCAGCGAGGCCACGAAAGTCCTCTCCCTTGTCG
>CAZTOF010000657.1:0-9235 GCA_964615515.1 uncultured Gemmatimonadaceae bacterium | reverse complement strand
CCCGACCCCACCCTCGCCGCCGCGCTCCTCGGCCTCGTGGCCGGGCATGCCGGTGGCCGAGACGACGTCGCCCAGGGTGGCGCGGCTGGAGCCGGGGCAGCCTCTACTACGGCGACCGCCACGCCAGGCGGCTGCCCAAGGAGGCCCGGCCGCCCTTCTACAAGAAGGTCTTCGCCTTCATCTTCGGCCCCGAGGAGCCGCGGCCCACGCAGGTTCAGAAGGATCGGAGCGTGCTCCGGCTCATCCGGGCGCGCAAGGGCGTCCTCACCTCGGCGGAGCTGGTGGAGCACACGGGGCTCCCGCTCCCGGAGGCCCACGAGGAGATGGGCCGCCTGACCGGCGCCTACGGGGGCGACCCGCGGGTCTCGGAGAAGGGCGAGGTGGTGTACGCCTTCCCCGGCCTGATGAAGAGCGCCCACGGGCGGGTGCGGGCGTCCGAGCCCAACCCGGCGTGGCTCAGGCTGGAGTACCCGAAGAAGCTGACCGGCAACGCCACCGCCTCCAACATGGGGATCGGCGCGCTCAACGGGTTCAACCTGGTGGCCTCGTTCGTCCTGGGGCTGGGTCCCGCGCTGGGGACCGCGGCCGTGGAGGCCGTCCCTGTGGGACCGCTCTGGTTCTACGGCCTCGGCGTGGTGCCCGCCGCCTTCAGCAGCATGTTCTTCGGCATTCCGCTGGTGCGCTCGCTGGGACTCAGGGGGCGGAACCGGGCCCGCCTGCGGCGCAACATCCGGCGCCTCCTGATCGGTCTCGTCTACGCGCGGAGCGTCGGGAGGGTGCGGTGGATCCCGGTGGGTGAGGCCATCGCGCACGTGCAGAAGCGGCTCGAAGGCTGGAATGCGAGTGCCAAGGACGTGCTGGCCGAGCTGGAGAAGCTCGCGGCCGAGTTCGACGCCGAGGTCGAGGCGGGCGACGCGGGGTTCCGCTACCGCTTCCCCGCCGTGCGGACGACCTTCGTCGAGGCCGAGCTGATGCGCCGCCGGCTCAGGCTGCAGGACCAGAAGCTCGGCCGCATCGTCTACGCCACCTCGGACACGGGCAGCGAGGCCTCCAGGCGGGACCGGGATGCCTTCGACCGGGAGCTGGCCCGCGCCGAGGTGGACGTGTCGCGCTACCTGCCCTCGCCCGGCAAGGTGGGGTACGAGGAGGACTTCGAGGTCGTCATGGAGGAGGCTCCGGTCCGAACGGCTACCCGCCGGGGCCGCCCTCCTTCGCGATCTCGGCCTCGATGGCAGTAAAGAGCTCGATCCACCAGTCGAGGGGCTGAGCCCCCATCACGGGGTTGCCGTCGACCAGGAAGTGCGGGGTGCCGCGCAGGCCCAGTCTCCGCCCCGAGACGACCCCGCTCCGCACGCGCGCCCGGGGACGCTGCTCGTCGAGGCAGACCTGGAGCCGGTCCTGGTCGACGCCCGCCTCCCGGACGATCCCGGTGAAGACGGGGAAGGGATCGGGCAGGCGGCCCCAGGACGGCTGGCGCTCGTAGAGGAGCTCGCTGACGGGCGCGAAGAGCCCCTGTTCGCCGGCGCACTCGGCCACGAAGGCCGCCGGCAGACCGTTGGCGAACGACCCGCTGACGTAGGTGACGTACTTCCAGCGCACTTTCCCCGTCTCGATGAAGTCCTTCATGATCGTGGGGAAGGTCTCCGCGTGGAAGCGGCGGCAGTAGCCGCACCCGTAGTCGCTGAACTCGATCACGCTGATGGGGGCGTCGTCGGAGCCGAAGTCGAAGCCGAGTTCCTCGAGCGGAATCTCCTGGGCGGGAAGCCGGTGCTCCAACTCCCCTTCGGACAGCATCTCGGTCGTTAGACCCGAAGCCGGCGGGCTGTCGGCGGAGTCGGTGGCGTCGGCGTCGTTCTTCGGGCTGCCGCAGCCGATGGCGGCGATCAGCGCGAGGGCGAATGGAATTGCGCCGTGGAGCGGTGCGGGGCAACGATCGGAATGGCCTGTCATCGTTCTGTCATCGCCGTTTCAGGAAGCTCCCCAGCAGGAGCCCGACGGCGACCCCGGCGAGGGCGGAGACCACCATCAGCGCCTCCAGCGTGCGTGTCGGAAGGAAAGCCCGGGAATCGGATTCCGTCCGCATGCGGGCGGGCGGCAGGCCCGGATCGGCGGTGGCCGATTCCAGCGCGGGGGCGTGCTCCCGTTCCTCGAGGTAGGCGCGAACGCGCTCCTCCTCGTCCTCGAAGCCGCAGGCGGCGCACGAAACGAAGCCGCGTTCACGCGCCGTCCGGTTCGGGTAGGACATCTCGCCGTCGCCGTGGGGGCAGGCAAGGCCGGCTTGAAGCGGGGCGATGATTTCGTAGAGGGCCCCCTTGGAGAGGTCCAGCTCCCTGGCCAGCTGGTTGACGCCCGCGCCGGAGCGCCAGTAGAGGTCGTTCGCACGGGCGATCGCTTCGGCGGACAGCGGCCCGGATTCCGGCGCGGACTGATTCACGGTGACGGTTTCGTCCTCATGGAGGTCACGGATTCGTAGTGGCGTGCTACCCTTCAAGATAGGGCGGGCGATACCATGTATGTAGGCGGGCGCTGGGGCACGCTCCGCGCCGCCGCCGGCTCCCAACCCGAACCGGAAGACGGAATGCGCACCAGATCCACGGTCATCGGAAGCCTCGAAGGGGTGTACCTGATCGACATCCGGGACCTCCTGTTGGAGCTGAGAAGTGCCGGTGACCCGGAGGAGCCGAGCCTCCTGGACAAGGCCCGGGCGATCCGCGAGTTCACGAAGCTTGGGGCCCGGTGAGCTTGTGAAAACGTTCACAAGGTCCTTCCATGGCGGGGTCGCGTGCTTCCCCGGCAGTCCGTGGATGGATCCGCCCGAGCCGGGGGGACTTCGTCCACGGGTTGCCGCGCCCGCGCGGGCTCACTTACGGGATGCCGGGGAGGCGGGGAGGCGGTGAGGATCTACACCAGGCGCGGCGACGGGGGCGAAACGGCGCTCTTCGGGGCCGGGCGCACGCGCAAGGACGACCCCCGCGTGGAGGCCTACGGAACCGTCGACGAGCTCAACGCGGCGATCGGGGCGGCGATCGTGCACGTGACCGGTGCTGCGACCGGGGCCCGGCTGGGCCTCCTCCAATCCGACCTCTTCGCCATCGGCGCCCACCTCGCCACGCCGCCCCCGCGCGAGGGTCGGCCCGTGCCCGCGCTGCCGGAGCTTCCGGCCGGCCGGGTCGCCGAAATGGAGGCCTGGATCGACGAGGCCGTGGCGGCCACGCCGCCGCTGCGGAACTTCGTCCTGCCGGGGGGAAGCCCGGGGGCGAGCGGGTTGCACCTGGCCCGTGCGACTTGCAGGCGGGCCGCGCGGCGCGTGTACACCCTGGCTGCGGTTTAGCCCGTCGACCCCCTGATCATCCGCCACCTAAACCGGCTCTCCGATTATCTCTTCGCGGCCGCCAGGCTGGAGAACCTCGGCGACGGCCACGGGGACCTCGAGTGGCGGGGACGCGAATGAAGCACGGCCGCGTCGAAACCACCCCTCCGCACGGCGACGTCATCCGCGCCGACATCCGGCGCCCCGCGCGCGGCGACCCCCGTACGGCGGTGATCGTCGCGCACGGATTCAAGGGCTTCAAGGACTGGGGGTTCTTCCCCCATCTCTGCGAACGCCTGGCCCGGGACGGACACCTGGCCGTCTCGTTCAACTTCTCGCTGAACGGCACCGGCCCCAACCTGGTCGACTTCACCGACCTGGACGCGTTCGGGCGCAACACCCTGTCGCGCGAGCTGGACGATCTGCACTGGATGATCGGCCGCACCCTCGCCGGCGAGTGGAGCGGCGGCCACGCACCCGCCGCGGTTGGATTGTTCGGGCACAGCCGGGGCGGCGGCGGCGGCATCGTCACGGCGGCGGAACATCCGGGTGTGTCGGCGCTGGTGACCTGGGCCGCGGTGTCGACCTTCCAGCGCTGGGGCGAGGAGCAGGTCCACGACTGGACGACCCGTGGCGTGACGTACGTCGCCAACGCGCGCACCGGCCAGCAGATGCCCCTCTACCGCGCCCTGTGGGACGACCTGCGCGAGAATGCGGCCAGGCTGGATGTCATGGCGGCGGCCGCGGCCGTGCGTGTGCCGTGGCTTGTCGTTCACGGTGACGAGGATGCCACGGTGCCGGTCGAGGAGGCCCGCAGGCTGGCCGGGGCGGGCAAGTCGGCGACGCTGAAGGTGATCACGGGGTCGGGGCACACCTTCGAGGCGGTCCATCCGCCGGCGGGGACGACGCCGGGGCTGGAAGCGGCGGTCGGGGCGACGCTCCGACACTTCCGGGAGTCGCTGTAGGGCCGGCCCGCGGGTGGCGGCTCACGGCCACGCGGGATTCGGGCGGTGATCCGCCCGGACCGGACTTCCAGGGTTGCGGCCCCGGACGCGTTCGACAATCATAGTGGCGCTGAAAACCTGCAAATCCCGGAGAGGGTCTGTTGACCTACATCATCACGGAACCGTGCATCGGAACCAAGGACGCCAGTTGCGTCGAGGTCTGTCCGGTGGATTGCATCTATGAAGCGGAAGACCAGTATCTGATCCATCCCGACGAATGCATCGACTGCGGTGCCTGCGAGCCGGAGTGCCCCGTGCAGGCGATCTTCCCCGATACGGACGTGCCGCCGGAGTGGAACGACTACATCGAGAAGAACATCTCGCACTTCGAAGAATGAACGACGGAGGGGGGCGACCGGTGACCGGTCGCCCCCCTCGCCTGGGTCGGGCCTGGCGCCGCGGCAGGAGATGCCACGGGCCATCCCCCCGATCGCGGCCTAGATGCCCAGCTCTCTGAGCTTGTCCAGCCTGATGTCGGTGGGGACCTTCTCGCCCGGGGGCAACCTGTCGGCCTTCGCCTCGGCGGGCTCGAGCCGATCGGTTCCCTGCCGGAGCAGAGCCAGGCCTGCGGCCACCAGGGCGGCCGCGCCCAACAGGTTGACGGTTGACTTGCGAATCGCTCTCCTCCTGTGCTGTGAGTGAATGGTTTCGGGGTGGACACCGTTCCTGCGACATCATTCAAACCGCAATAATCGTGCCAGCAGTTCCCCTTCCCCGGCGGGTTTCGGCGCGGCGCCGGGTTAATGCTGTTTCCACCTACGTTTTCGACAGGTGTACATTTCCGTTGCCGGGGCCGGCCGGGATGGCGGCGGTGTACCCGATTCCGGACCACATGTGAAAAATGAACCACAGGCGACACCGTGAAACCGATGTTCCGGCCGCGCGTCCGGTGCCCCACGACCCGGTGGCGATGGCCCGGCGCCTGGTACGAACGCCGTCGGTGAACCCGGTGCTCGAGGAGGGCGGGGCCGGAGAGGAACGGGCCGCGCGGCTGGTGGCGGGGTGGCTCGCGGGCTGGGGTTATGCAACCCGCACGGTCGAGGTGGCCCCCGGCAGGTACAACGTGGTGGGGCGCCTGGGTGCCGGAAGGGGTCCCGTGCTGCTCCTGAACGGTCACCTGGACACGGTCGGCGTGAGCGGCATGCCCGACCCCTTCTCCGGGATGGTGCGCGACGGGCGGCTCTACGGCCGGGGCGCGGCGGACATGAAGGCCGGAGTCGCGTGTATCCTGGCCACCGCCGCCCGGCTGGCCCGCGAAGAAGTGCCGGGTGGCCTGATCATCGCCATGACCGCCGACGAGGAGCACGCCTCCATCGGCATGGAAGCGCTGGTGGCGGAAGGGATCGGTGCCGACGCCGCGGTGGTCTGCGAGCCGACGGGCCTGGCGGTGATGTCGGCCCACAAGGGCTTCCTCTGGATCGACGCGCACGTGAGGGGCCGCGCGGCTCACGGATCGCGGCCGGGGACGGGAATCGACGCGGTCACCCGGGCGGGACACCTCCTGGTCGCCTTCGAGGCCGAGGGGAAGCGGCTCGCCCGCGAGACCGGCCATCCGCTCCTCGGTTCTGCGTCGGTCCATGTCGGCATCATTGCGGGTGGCAGCGCGCCGTCGGTCTACGCGGACCGCTGTCACGTGGTTTTCGAGCGGAGGACATTGCCGGGAGAGACGGCCGAAAAGGTCATGCGCGAGGCGAACGCGGTGCTGGCCGAGGCACAACGGCGGTGCCCGGGACTGGAAGCGCGGCTGGAACCGGGCCTCTTCCGCGCGGCGACGGAGGTGCCGGCGGCCACCCCCCTGGTCCAGGGGCTTGTGAATGCCTGTGCGAGGAGGCCGCCGAGCCCCGGGGCTGCGATGCCGGGAAGGGTCGCGGGAATGTCCGCGTGGGTGGATGCCTGCTTTCTGAACGAGAGCGGGACCCCGGCGGTGTGCTTCGGACCGGGATCGATCGCTCAGGCGCACACCGCGGAAGAGTGGGTGGACGTGTCCGAAATCGGTGTCTGCGCCGACATTCTCACCGACTTTTCGCGGCGCTTTCTTGCAGTGGGCGGGTAGACCGGACCGCCGGTCGAACGCCGGCGGGGTTGCCCGCGAGCCGCCGGCCCGTGGGCAAGGCCGCACGAGCACGAGACGCCCGGCTACCTCCCCCTTGTCGTTATCACGATCGCCCCTCCCGCGACGCCTGTCCCGTACCGCATCGTGGCGTCGGTGGCGTTCAGGTACCTCATGGACT
The DNA here is from genome assembly GCA_964615515.1 of uncultured Gemmatimonadaceae bacterium. Classification (GTDB taxonomy): domain Bacteria; phylum Gemmatimonadota; class Gemmatimonadetes; order Longimicrobiales; family Gaopeijiaceae; genus Bin94. Next base: position 2,690 of record CAZTOF010000657.1, on the reverse strand, counting down.
CCACGTCGCCGACGGGAATGTCCGCCAGGTACTCTCCGGCGGGTCCCATCTGGGCTCCGTCCCGAACGACCGTGGGGTCCCCCGCCCGGCCCGTCAGCCACCGGGGACGGAGGCGCCGGACGACCTCCAGGCAGTTGAGGCTGGCGAATTCGGCCAACTCCTCGGCCGTGAGCTGATTGGGGTCCCGACGCGGTCCCCGCTCTCCTCCCCCTCCGCTGGCGCAGGCGGAGGCGAAGATGGCAAGGCCGAAGGCGGTGAGGAACGTCAGGATGATCTTGTGGCGACTGGGCTTCATTCCGTCCTCCGTTGAATGACGGGATAGCGGGTTGTCCGCGCCTTGCGGAAGGCCGGCGCGGATCTGTGGGTCGGACCGTGGCTGTCATTATGCGTTGACGGCTGCCCGTTCTGTCAAGTTTCCGGACGCCGCGGCGCCCTGCGGTTCCCGCTACTCGTGAGGGTGTTTCCGGGGGCTGCCCGGTGTTCCCCCGGACCGGCTGACCGGCTAGCATGGTGGACTCACACGGAGGCGAGATGCGAAAACGGTTTGCGATGCTGACGGTCCTCGCGTTGCTGGGTGTCCCCGCCGCCAACGGCCAGGCGCAGGCCAGGTACGGACTGATCAGCGGGGTCGGCCGGGCGACCTTCACGGGAGGAGGCGCCCAGGGGATCACCTGGCGAACCGCTGTCCTGGTCGGCGGAATGGCCGATGTTCCCCTGGGAGAGGCCTTCTCGATCCGGCCCGAGTTGCACTTTGCGACGAAAGGCTCGCGCCGGCGGGTGGACAGGACGCCGGAGGCCGCCCTGAAGCTGTCCTACCTCCAGCTTCCGCTCCTGTTGCAGGTCCTTACCGATCGCGAGGTCCTGCTGCGCCCCCGACTGTACGGCGGGGTTTCGTTCGGCCTCCTTCTCAGCTGCCGCTGGGAGAAGGCGAACTGCGAGAACATTCCCGACCTCGTCACCCACGCCTTCGACTCGGCTCTGCTGATCGGAGGTGAGATCGAGTTCTTCGGCGCGGGGCTGGGCCTGCGCTACGAGGCGGGCCTCGCTTCGGTGACCGCCCCGAGCCCCGGCCTGGAAATCCAGAACGGCGTCCTGTCCCTCACGGTCCGGTATCTGTTCCCGAGCTGACGATTGCGTGACCGGGTCACCCGAAGAACTCCCGCACGAAGTCGGTGGCAGGGTTGGCCGCCAGCGCTTCCGGCCGACCGCTCTGGATCACCGCTCCGCCTGCCAGAGCGTAGACCGATGATGCCCGGAGGGCGCGCACATCGCGCACGTCGTGGGTGACGACGAGGGCGGGCGTGTTGCGCGCGGCCAGGTGGCCGGCCAGGAAGCGGCGGATGTCCCGCCGGGTGGCGGCGTCGAGCGCGGCCAGGGGTTCGTCGAGGAGGAGAAGGTCGGGTTCGGCCAGGAGCGCCCGGGCGAGGGCCACGCGTTGCTTCTCGCCCCCGGACAGTGTGGCCGGAAGCCGCCGTGCCAGGTGGACGGAATCCATCTCGCGCAAGAGGGTGGCGGCGGCGGCGCGCCGGTGCCCGCGGGACTGCCTGGGACGGGCGGCGGCCAGCCCGAAGGCGACGTTTTCGATGACGTTCAGGTGGGGGAAGAGCCCGTAACCCTGCGGAACGTATCCGATGCGACGCTGCTCGGGAGCGAGCCGGATGCCACTGTCCGAGTCGTAGAGGATGCGCTCGCCGACGCGGATCCGGCCCGAGTCGGGAGGGTGGCCGCCGGAGATCGTACGGAGCAGGGTGGTCTTCCCGGAGCCGTTGGGCCCGATCAGCGCCACCGGGGCACCTTCTCCCGCGACCGTGGCGTCGAGGGCGAACGAACCCGCGCGGGCCCGGACGTGAGCTCGCCAGTTCACGGGTTCGAACCGCTCCGGCGGCCGCCGGACGGGATCACACGCGTTGCCTGCGCGCGTCCAGGCCGCGCGAGAGCAGGGTCGGGACCGTCCTGAGGGGGACCAGCAGCAGAACGCTGGCCGCCGCGAGGACGATTGCCAGCGCGACCGCGACCCGGGTGTCGGACTCGAGGGCGGTGTAGATCGCCAGCGGCATGGTCTGGGTGGACCCGGGGAAGTTGCCCGCGAAGAAGAGGGTCGCGCCGAATTCTCCCAGCGCCCGGGCCCAGGACAGGGCCGCCCCCGCGACCATTCCGGGCAGCGCCAGTGGGACCGCGACCCGGAGGAAGGCGCCTGTCGGGGACTGGCCGAGAGTGCGGGCGACGATGAGGAGGTCTTCGTCGAGACGGCGGAAGGCGGCGGCCGCGCCCTGAACGTAGAAGGGGGCCGAGACCACCACCTGGGCGGCGACGACGGCGGCGGTGGTGAAGGGCAGGCGGATGCCGGCCGCTGCGAGCGCCGGACCGAGGAGGCCGTTCGGCCCGAAGGTCTGCAGCAGCGCGATCCCCATCACCGCGGGCGGGATCACGACCGGGAGGTCCACGAGCAGCTCGGCCACCCGCGTGCCGCGGCCGGAAGCCCGCGCCAGCCACCAGGCCAGCGGAGTGCCGGCGAGGACGATCACGGCCAGGCTGGCCACGGTGGTGCGGGCGCTGAGCCACAGCGCCGGGAGAAAGAGGGGGTGGCGGGCGCCGGTTGCGATGTCGGCGGGCGAGGAGACGCTCGCAAGCGCGATCAGCGGAACGGTGACGATGGCGAGCATCGGCAGGGCGGCGACCAGCCCCGCCCC
>CAZTOF010000656.1:0-1606 GCA_964615515.1 uncultured Gemmatimonadaceae bacterium | reverse complement strand
CGCCGGCTGGGAGACCCCCGATCCGCCCCCGGACAACAAGTGGGTCGTGCAGGCGACGTTCAGCAACCCCGGCACCTACGTGCTGCGATGCATCGCCCACGACGGGGGGCTCGGGACGTACGAGGACGTCAGGTTCGTGGTGACGGAGTGAGCCGGGGCCAGAAGCGCCGAAGCGGCCGGCGGGCTTCATTGCTCGGTGTCTGGAGCGCCGGGAGCCTTGCCGGCCGTTCTCGCGAGGAGGGACGCCACGAGCAACGCGCTCGCGGATGAAGCAACCGAGGATCTCCGCGCGGGGCGGGCGACCGACCTGTCGAGCATCGCGCCACCCCGCGGTTCTGGCGCTCCTACGTTACGACCGCCCGAACACGGCACGGCGCAAGGTGTTGTTCAGGCGCGTCTGCCAACCCGGACCGCCCGCCCGAAAGTGTGCGGTGATGTCTGCGTCCAGGCGAATCGTGACCTGCTCCTTGGTGGGCGTCTTCTGCCTGCCTCGCCCGCGTCGGACGCGCTCCACGAGGTCAGGATCCACGACCGACGCCGGCTGGGCGCGCGCGAACCAGGCCTCGTCCAGCTCCTCGCTGTCCGGGTCGGCGGCGATCCCGGCATTGATCGCGGCGTCTTCCTCGGGGGTCGGCACGGTCGTGTCAGGGTTCGGCTTCGGCATAATTGCGCACCTCCCGAGCATTGGCCTTGCGCAGGCTGATGACACGACGACGCGTACCGCGCTTCGCGTAAACTGCGACATGAAGTCGGCTGCCGATGAGGCCGATTGCGACCCAACGTGGTTCCTCGTGCCGGGTATCGGGCTCGATCAATGCGGTCTCCCAATCGAAGGCATCGATGGCGGCGAAGTCCACCCCGTGCTTGACGAGATTCGCCTGCCGCTTCGTGTCGTCCCATTCGAACAGAGGCCCCACAACGTCCACATATTGTAGCTACAATATGCAGGGCGGGGCAACTCAGTCTCCCATCACGCCGGGTACGGCACGATGCCGGCTTCCCTCGCAACCATCCCGAATGTCGTCTTCAGCCGCATGATGCTCCGGGGGCAACTTGGGAAGGCCGAAGGAGCGGGTCGCCAACCGCGGCCGGGGTACACTGCTTCGACACTGGGAGCACCTTCATGGGCCGGATCGCAGTCGAAGCGACGATCGAGAACGGGACCGACGTGACCTTCCGCATCCGTTGCGATGCGCTGGTCGACACGGGCGCTGCCTACCTGACGCTCCCGAACGTCTGGCGGGACCGCCTGGGAAAGCTCACTACCCTCGATACGGTCACCGTCGAGACGGCGACTCAGGCGGTCGTCAGCGGCGACATCTGTGGACCGGTTCTCCTCCGGATGGAGCATTTCCGGCCGATTCTGACCGAGGTGTTGTTCGTCGAGATGGACCCGGCCGACGGTCAGTACGAGCCGCTGATAGGCTACATCCCGCTCGAGCAGGCGCAGGCCGTCGTCGATCCGGTGGGACATCGTCTGGTCAAGGTGAGCCGGGTCGACCTGAAATGACCCCGGCCGGGCGCTCGCGAACGACCGCACGGGATACGGGTCGAGCCGGGCGTGCCGTGAACTCCTATCGTGCTCCCTCGTACCACGCCGTCAACG
>CAZTOF010000655.1:0-1877 GCA_964615515.1 uncultured Gemmatimonadaceae bacterium | reverse complement strand
CCGCGAAGGGAAGGAGGAGGGCGAGAACACCACCGTAGAGGGAGACCGCGACAACGCTGGGGAGGTCGGTCATTCCGGTTGGTCGTTGGGGGTTGGATCGAATCCCCGGCACCGGAGCACCGGGAGCGGGGGGTACCTGGGGAAGCTAGGGTCTTCGCGGTGCCGCCTACAGAGGTGGAAGACGGAACCTCGCCGCGAGGTGATCCGGCACACCCAGGCGCACCGGGCGCAGAGGCCCACTCGGTCAGGGGGGTTGTTGGTCAACGGGCATCACTCAAATGTATACTACACATTACATAACGTAATGTTGTCATTACATTGCAAGCAACGTGGGTGAAGCGAAACAGTGTCGCTCGAGCCTCCCTTCGTCACAGGAAACACCACGGCGGCAACGACATCCCGTCTCTTCTGGTCCGGATAGGGCACCGACCCCAGTCGAACACCCGGAATGATACCCACCCCGGTATCGCGCTGTTCCCACGGGCATCTCCGCCTCCCGACCGGACCGCTCTCCGGTTCAGGCCAACGCGCCGGCCCGACCACGGCAACCATAGGGGCAATGAGAATCCCGGTCCCCACCCGAGCGCGGCACCGTCGTCACGCCCGGTCCGCCAAGATCAGTTAGTGGCTTCCACGGATGCGCGGCACCCCTCAAGCGCCTCGGCGGAGGCCGTGGCAGGGAGTAGCGGGAACGCGGCCGAAAACACGCACGCGGGCAAGGTGATGCGGGGAAAACCAGTCACCTGCCGGCGGCCGCTACCAGCGTTATGGCGCCCGCATGAACCAGCGCACCCAGCGAGTATGCCGGGAGAAAGGGCACACCGGCTTTCCCCAATCCGACGCCGACCAGGGGGCCAAGGACTACGCCGAGGGTCGATCCCGCAAGGGAGCCCCCGAAGTTCCGCCACATGATCGCCGCCGGCAGCAAGGTGCCCAACCAGGCCAACCCCGCACCGGACAACAACAGGAGTTGCGCCGTACTCTCCGATTCGGTTCCATACGCAGCCGCACCGAAGAAAACGTAACCGACGATGTGCGTCAGATGGGCCGTAAGCGCCGTCGCGAGGAACACATCCGATGTCGACGCCCCATCGGTGGCCGCGGCCCGTCCCGTCTCCTGCAGCATGGTCCGGCGCACTCCTTCACCAAATGTATACTGTGGTTGACATAATGTAACGTTGTCTTTACAGCGAGAAACGGTGACGCGGAGCGGCCGGCCCGGATGCATCGCCGCTCGAATGCCGGGCGGATTTTGTCCACGGGCTGCTTGCACCGCCGTGGACTGAGCCCGGTCGGCGGGACGGTCCTGAGCGAGCCCGTCGCGCGAAGAGACAACGAACGCCGCCGAAAGGGCTTGAAGCAGGGCAATGGCCGCCTTCCCCGGTACTCGAATCATGGTTGCTCCTCTACTTCAGTCGGAAAGCGGTTGGTGCCGTTCCCACACTATCGTCGACCACGCTTCGGGGTTTCAGTTCGGTTCAGTTCCAGACGGATGCCCCGGCCGGGCCGGGCCTCGGCGGGGCACCCGGGAGTCCGCGCGTCCCGTCCCCCCCCGGGGAACGATTCCGACGTACGCGCGCTGTCGGCCGGTGTCGCCGCGACGATGCGAGAAGTACCGCCCGTCCCCGCAGAGAGTGCACTCCCCGCTCACGGTCACGGACTCGTCCCGTACGCCCGCGGCCCCTGCCCGTACGCGAATGACGCGCCGCAGATCGATGGGGCGCGGCCCGGGAGGAGGCCGCTCGCCGAGCGACCGGAACACCTCCGGGCCCACCTCGTAGCAGCCGCCGCAGATCGCCGGCCCGAGGTGGACGGCCAACGCGGCCGGCACGCTCCCGAAGCTGCTCGCCATGGCATGGATCCCCGCCTCCAGGATC
>CAZTOF010000654.1:0-2768 GCA_964615515.1 uncultured Gemmatimonadaceae bacterium | reverse complement strand
GCGTTCCCATTGCTGGGCCGGGGGGGGGGACTGGGCGGCGCCGGGCGCCGGCAGCGCGAAGAGGGCGAAGGCCAGGAATGTAAACCACACATGACATGATGTAACGTTGTCATTACATCGCGAGCAGGCGACCGAAGCGATCCGGCGCGAAACGGGGCCCGTGGCCCCGAATCTCCGCGCGTTCACCGAACCGCCCGCCTCACGGAGCTACCCCGCCGGACCGATCGAGATGCCCGCCGGATAGGCGCCGACTTCGATGGTCCGCAAGACCTCGTAGGTCTCGGTGTCGATCTTCACCACGGTGCCCACGTCGGCGTTGTTCTCCACCTCCCGGCCCGGCACGTAGGTGCCCTTCAGGTTGCGGTTCGAGACGAACAGGTAGCGCCCGTCCGCCGTCACCGCGCTCCCGTGCGGCTCCACGATCCCGGGCGCCGTGATGCGCTGGACGACGGTCCAGCCGGCCGTCTCCACCACGACCACCGCGTCGTCGTCCTTGGCGCCGAAATACACCCGGTCGCCCTGCGGCGAGAACACGGGGTGCCAGGGCTGGGCGCCCACGTCCACCTCGGCCACGAGGCCGCCGTTCGGGTCGGCGGCGTCGAAGACCAGGAGCTTCCCGGTGAGCTGCGCCGTCGCGACCAGGTGGCGGCCGTCGGGGGAGAGCGCGAACTGCACGAAGGTGTGCGGGGGTCCCTCGACGTTGACGAGGTCGAGTTCGCCGGAGCCCTCGCTGAGGACGGCGAAGCGGTTCTCGACCAGGGAGGCCGTGAAGACGCGCTCCGTCTCCGGGTCGAGGGCCAGGGCGTGGGGGCGCGGGAAGAAGACGTCCAGCTCCTCGATGCTCATGTCCTCCGGGTCGATCACGCCGATGCGCTGCGGGGGGTTGACCGCCATCATCGAGCGGCCCACGTAGAGCATCCCCGTGGCCGGGTCGGAGGCCAGCAGCCCCGGGGTCTCGAAGGGGGTGCGGCCGACCAGTTCGTTGCCGGCGTCGAAGCGCAGGACGTGCCCGCCGCCGATCAGCGACACGTACCAGTGGGCCCCGTCCGGATCCACCGCCGTGTGGTGGGGACGCGAGTTGCCGTCGAAGCCGTATTGGGTCATGTCGATGGTCGCGACGACCTCGCCGGAACCGGCGTCGATCACCGAGACGCTCGCCGACGCCTGGTTCGCCACGTAGACCCGCTCGGCCACCTCGGGGGGCTGTGACACTTCCGGCGTCTCGGTCCGGCATCCGGTCCAGGCGACCGCGCCGCAGCCGAGAAGGAAGAGCCCCGCCACCGTCCGTCTTCTAGTCATCACCATGCCTCGTGCTGTTGGATCCCTGTTCCATGCGCCGCACAGCTGCTCCCGGTGCGCGCGCGGACTCACCAAGTCAGCAGGATACGTCTCACTTCGATTCTCCGCCTCCCCCGGTGCGCGCGCGGACTCACCCACGAACCGCTACGACACCGGTGTCCGCTGGCGTGTCTTCACCACGAACAGCCCCTCACTCCCGGACGTCACCACGACGATTCCCGACTTGAAGAACGGGTAGTTGCTCCACGAGCCGTTCATCGAGGGGGAGTCCTCGCCCGGAACCGTGTCGAAGAAGCCAACCTGGCGGGGGTTCTCCGGGTCCGAAATGTCGAACACGCGCAGCCCGCTGTTGTAGTTGGACTGGTACATCAGGTCGCCCACGATGTACAGGTTGTGATCGCTGGACGTGTTCTCGGTGAAGAACTCCTTCACCAGCTGGGGATCTTCGAGGTCCTTGACGTCCCAGATCAGGGTCCGCGTGTTCGGGACGCCTCCGAACTCGTCCGTTTCGTCACCCATGAAGAAGTACGACTGGTCCTCGGTCAGCCAACCCTGGTGCGCGTAGCCGATGTTGGGGTACTCCGCCACCGAAAGCGCAACGGGGTTCTCCTTGTCGGTCACGTCGGCGATGCTGAGGCGGTTCTCGTTCGCGCCGAAGCAGATCTCCCTGCCCCGGTGTTCCTCGTCGGGTCCCCGGTAGGTGACGCACTGGGCATCGTGGGTGTAGCCGGTTCCGCGGCGTCCCGTATTCGGGTCGGCGAAGCACCCGGCGAAGGCGGGGTTTTTCGGATCCCGCACGTCGATCATGTGGAGCCCGCCCCCGCAGGTGTCGCCGCCTCCGGAACTCCCGACGGCGAAGGCGATGCCGGTCTCCTCGTTCATCACGATGTTGTGGACGCTGCTGACGCGGTCGTAGTGGGCGTCCACGTCGAAGGTGAGCATGCTTCCCGCGAATTCGCGCAGGCGCATCAGATCGAACACCTGCACGCCATGCCCCGGTGCGTTGTCGGAGACCACGAACATGTGGTTCTCGTAGACCTTCATGTCGCGCCAGGACGACCCCGGCACCCCCTCGGGCCTGGGCAGATTGCCCACCACGACAGGGTTGACCGGATCGGTCACGTCCACGAACGAGGTGCCGTCCGTGCGCCCCACGAGCGCGTAGTCGCGCTGGGTCTCCGGATCGGTCCACCCCCAGATGTCGTTGACGCGGACGCCGCGTTCGCCGCCGAGGTCCCCGACCGGAATGAAGGCGACCAGGTCCATGTCGCTGCAGCCGAAGACCGACGCCGTGCCCTCCGCGCAGTCGAGCCGCCCACCGACGACCGGATCGTATCCCACGATTTCCGAGAAGACCAGGGCCCCGTCGCCCCAGCCGTCCCCGTCCCGCTCGAAGATCATCGCGGTGCCGGCTCCGTAGTCGTCCCGGGGCATCCCCGACACGAGCACGCCGCCGCCGTGGGCCACGA
>CAZTOF010000653.1:0-4163 GCA_964615515.1 uncultured Gemmatimonadaceae bacterium | reverse complement strand
CCCCTCCATCGTCGCCCGGATATCCCCCAGCCGCTCCGCCGTCCTGGCCTCGTACCGCGCCACGATCACCGGCTGCGTGTTGGAGGCCCGGATCAGCCCCCAGCCATCGCCGAAGAGAACCCGCACACCGTCCACCGCGATCACCTCGTACTTCGCACTGAAGTGCCTGCCGGCCCGCTCCACCAGCCCGAACTTGTCCTCTTCCGCCACCTCGATCCGCAGTTCGGGCGTCGAGGCGTACACCGGCAGCTCCCCGGCCATCTCCGAGAGCGGACGGTCGGAGGTGGCCAGCAGCTCACCCAACCGGCAGGCGGCATAGAGCGCGTCGTCGAAGCCGTAGTAGCCGTCGGCGAAGCAGATGTGCCCCGAGAGCTCCCCCGCGAGCGCCGCGCCCGTCTCCTTCATCTTCTCCTTGATCAGGGAATGCCCCGTCTTCCACATCACCGGCAACCCGCCCGCCCGCTCGAACTCCTCGGAGAGGACCTGCGAGCACTTCACGTCGAAGACGAGGGTCTGGCCCGGTCCGCGCCGCCGCAGGAGATCCAGTCCGAACAGGAGCAGGAGGATGTCACCCCGCACGATGTGGCCCCGCTCATCCACCACCCCGATCCGGTCGGCGTCGCCGTCGAACCCGATCCCCACATCGGCCCCGTGACTCCGCACGGCTGCGATAAGGTCCTGCACGTATTCGTCCACCGTCGGGTCCGGGTGATGGTTCGGGAAGGTCCCGTCCGACTCGCAGTAGAGGGGTACCACCTCCAGTCCCGCGGCGCGCAGCAGTTCCACCGCGACCACCGATCCGGCGCCGTTTCCGCAGTCCACGACCGCCTTCACAGGCCGGGCCGGCCGGAACCGCGCCGCGACGTCGGCTACGTAGGCGGGAAGCGGGTCCACTGTCTCCAGACCCCCCTCGCCCGCCGCCATCTCACCGGACCCGATGCGCCGCAACAGCCCCCGGATCGTATCCCCGTACACGGACCCCTTGCCCATGGTCATCTTGATGCCGTTGTACTCGGGGGGGTTGTGGGAGCCTGTGACCTGTACCGCGCCGTCCGTCGCGTACTCGTATTCGCTGAAATAGGTGACGGGGGTGGGGACCGTCCCGAGCTGGACCACATCGCATCCGGCCCGCCGGAGACCCCGCGCGAGCCCGGCCCGGAGCGCCGGAGACGACGGCCGGTTGTCCTCGCCCACGACCACGCGCGGCCGGGACCCCGAAAGCCGCGCCCTCAGCTCCGAACCGTACGCCCTCCCCACCGCCTCGGCCACCCTCGGGTCGAGGTCCTCGCCCACGATCCCGCGTATGTCGTACTCGCGGAAGATGTGCTTCGGGATATGCATCCGGGCGTCGCGCGGCACCGGCCCCTTCCGTTCGCTCAATGTCCCGCGGCAGCCCCGGCCTCCGCCGCGAGACCTCTCAGTCCCTCCAGCGAGCCCGCCGCAAGATCCAGGGCCGCGCCCGGGAAGACGCCCGCCAGCAGGATCACCGCCACGCTCACCACCAGCACGAGGTGCGTGGCAAAGGGGGTGATGGCCGGGTCGGCCGAATCGGCGCCCTCGGGGGCCTCCTTCATCCACATGTACCAGGCGACGCGCAGGTAGTACCAGTACGACACCACCGTGGTCAGGACGAGGATCACCGCGAGCACCCACAGACTCGACTCGGCCGCGCCCAGGAGCAGGTGGTACTTGGCGATGAACCCGGCCGTGCCGGGGAAGCCCGCGAGCGACAGGAGCAGCACGGTCATGAAGACGCCCAGGACGGGCTTGCGCCAGCCGAAGCCGCCGTAGTCCTCGATCCGGGCGTTGGCCTCGCTCTGGTTGCCCACCGTGACCACCACCGCGAAGGCGCCGATCGTCATGATCGTGTACACCAGGAGGTAGAAGAGCAGCCCCGACGCCGCCGTGTCGTTGGCCGCGACGAGGGCGACGAGCAGGTAGCCGCCGTGCGCTATGGACGAATACGCCAGCATGCGCTTGACGCTGGACTGGACCAGCGCCACCACGTTGCCGGCCACCATGGTGACGGCCGATATCCACCACAGGATGGTCGACCACTCGGCGTGGAGTCCTTCGAGGCCGACTAGGAAGACCCTCAGGAACGCGACGAACGCGGCGGTCTTCACGGCCGCGGCCATGAAGGCGGTGACCGGCGTGGGGGCGCCCTCGTACACGTCCGGCGTCCACATGTGGAAGGGCACCGCGGCCACCTTGAAGGCGAAGCCGATCGCGAGGAGCGCCACCCCCGGCATCAGGAGCGCGCCGGCGGCGGAGCCGTCGGCAACCGCGGCGGCCACGGCATGGACGTTCGTGCCGCCCGTGGCGCCGTACAGAAGGGCGATGCCGAACAACAGGAAACCGCTGGCGAAGGCGCCCAGCAGGAAGTACTTGAGCCCCGCTTCCGCCGACCGCCGGTCGCGCCGGTTGAAGCCGACCAGGGCGTAGACCCCGATGGACATGAGTTCCAGGCCCAGGAAGATGATCATGAGGTCGCGGGCCGCGGCCATGAACATCATCCCGACGGCGGCGAAGAGGATGAGCGAATAGTACTCCCCGGCCTGGAGCCTCTGCCGCGCCACGTACGGCAGCGAGATGACGATGGAGAAGCCCGCTCCCAGAATGAAGACCCAGTTTGCGAAGAGGCGGAAGCGGTCCACGGCGATCATCGCGGCGGCGCCGTCTTCGCTCACCCCGAAGTAGAGCCATCCGTTGGCCACCGCGGCCAGGGCCAGTCCCGCCAGCGCCAGCCATCCGGTCTCCTGCCCCGGACCCCGCCCCTGTTTGCGGGACACGCCCGCCAGCAGCACGCCCATCCCCCAGATCGTGAGGACCAGCTCGGGCAGCAGGGCCAGCACGTAGTGGAAGCTGGACGAATAGTCGAGGAGCATCGGTTCAGTCCTCCCCGCCGAGGGTGTGCCCCGCGTCCGCCCGCGTCCCCTCCACCCGTTCCAGCACCGCCTGCACGCTCGGCTCCATGCGCTCCAGGAAGGGCGTGGGGTGGACGCCGATCCAGATCATCAGCGCGACCAGCGGTCCCAGGATCGCGATCTCGCGCCGCGACAGGTCGGCGAAGGTCCGGTTCTCCGCCCTGTCCAGCTCGTTGAAGAGCACGCGCTGCACCATGGGCAACATGTAGTAGGCCGCGAAGATGACGCCCGTCGCGGCGATCGCCGCCGTCACCATGTGCGTCTCGAAGGTGCCCAGCAGCGCGAGGAGCTCGCCCACGAACCCGCTTGTGCCGGGCAGCCCGATCGAGGCCAGAGCGGTGATCACGAAGGCGGTGGCGAACCAGGGCGCCACCCGGCCGATCCCGCCGAAGTCCCCGATTAGACGGGTGTGGCGGCGTTCGTACATCATGCCCAGCAGCAGGAAGAGCGCCCCGGTCGAGATGCCGTGGCTGATCATGACCACCATCCCCCCCTGCAGGCCGTTCAGGGTCAGCGCGAACACCCCGATCACGACGAACCCCATGTGCGCCACGGAGGTGTAGGCGACCAGCTTCTTGGCGTCGGGCTGGACCGCGGCGACCCACGCCGCGTAGATGATCCCGATCACGCCCAGCGCCAGCATGACCGCGACCACCACCGGGTGCTGCGCCGCGTCGGGGAAGAACGGCAGCAGGAACCGGAGGAAGCCGTAGGTGCCCATCTTGAGCAGCACCGATGCCAGGATGACCGACCCGGGCGTGGGGGCCTCCACGTGCGCGTCGGGGAGCCAGGTGTGCAGGGGGAAGACCGGCACCTTGATCCCGAAGGCCAGGGCGAACGCCGCGAAGAGCCACAACTGTTCCCTCAGGCTCAGACCCGCGTTGACGAAGGCTTCGTAGCCGAAGGACCCGGTGCCGCTGCCGAAGTACACGTACAGGATGGCCACCAGCATCAGCAGCGACCCCACCGCCGTGTAGAGGAAGAACTTCACCGCCGCGTAGATCCTGCGCTCGCCCCCCCAGATGCCCACGATGAAGTACATGGGCACCAGCGTGAGTTCGAAGAAGACGTAGAAGAGGAAGACGTCGGTCGCCAGGAAGAAGCCGACGACCCCCATCTCGAGCAGAAGCATGAGGGCGTAGAAGGCCTTGCGGCGGGTCTTCACGTACTCGAACGACCCCAGGATCGCGATCGCGCTGGTGAAGGTGGTGAGCAGCACCATGAAGACGGAGATGC
>CAZTOF010000652.1:0-3548 GCA_964615515.1 uncultured Gemmatimonadaceae bacterium | reverse complement strand
TTACTCCCCCGACCACCAAAGCACCTGCAGGCCCGGCCCCCGACGCCGTCTCCCGCCAACCCTCCCACCGGGGAGACACCCGCAATGCCGGGAATGCAGCGGCCCGAGAACCCGAAACACGACGCGTCGTACAAGAACTTCTTCACCCACCCGCGGACCGTCGCCGACACTCTGCGCGCGGCAGCCGGTGACATCGCCCGCCACCTCGACTTCGCCACCTTGGAACGCATGCCCGCCAGCTTCGTCACCGAGCATCTCGGCCAGCGGCACGCAGACATGCTCTGGCGAATCGGAACCACCGATGGAGGCTGGGTCTACATCCTGATCCTGCTGGAGTTCCAATCCACAGTCGACCGCCGCATGGCGCTGCGCATGATGGACTACACGGCCACGATCTGGATGCGACTCGGCAGGGCGGACCTCGGGCCCGGTGGCGAGTACCCTTTCGTACTGCCCGTGGTCATCTACAACGGAGAACGGCGCTGGACCGCGGCGACCGATATCGGCGACCTGCTTGGCCCGGTGCCCGGGGAATCGCTTGGATACCGTCCCCGCCTCCGGTATCTTCTGATCGAGATCCGGGCGCAGGATCCGGCCTCGCTGCCGCCGGAAAATGTGCTCGCGATGATCGCGAGGTTCGAGCAGGCTCCTACGGCGGAGCGGCTGGAACCGCTGATTGTTGCGCTGTCGGACTGGCTCGGGGCGGTCGAGGAGCCGGAACTGGACGCCGCCTTCTGGGAGTGGATCGAGCACGTATTGACACTACGGCACGGTCCGAAGGGTGAGAAGCTCCAGCAAACGCTGCGAAGGAGAAGAGAGGAGAAAGGAACGATGACGTTGATCGAGCGGGCCCGGAAGTGGGGCGAGGAGCGGGACCAACTGTGGCTGCAGAAGGGCATCGAGAAGGGCATCGAGCGGGGCATCGAGAAGGGCATCGAGCGGGAGCGGCGAGCATCGATCCAGCGGGAGCGCGAACTGGTCCACCGGATGGTCAGCCGCAGATTCGGTTCCCGGGCCGCCAAACAGCTCCTGCCGGTGCTGGCGAGGCTCTCCGACCAGGAAGATATCGGGCTCCTCGCCGACGCAGTGATCGAATGCGAGACCGCCGCCGAGCTCCTCAGGCGGGTACGGGAGGCTTGACTTCCGCGGGCAGGCGATCCGGTCGCCCGAATCGGGAACAACGGCTCGTCCTTCCACCCCCACGTGCACGTCGGTGCATTCCGCGGCGAACCGATGTCGGAAGACGCCGTGCCGCTTCAGGTCCGGATGGATCTTGCGGCGATGGCGCGGGTGAGAGGGGTGGGATGAGGCGGGCTGTCGCTGGCTCGTGGAATGCCATGCCCTGAACAGGTGGACAGCCCGCGCGTCCCTGTCTGCGGGAAGCCGCCCGAGGGCCGTCCGGATTGGCCTCCACCAACTGACACGCCGACCCTACATTGGTAGTGTACACCTCACGATCCGCCCTCCTGCCACGCCCGGAGCCTGTCCCCTTCCATGCTCACCCACCTCACCGTCCGCAACTTCAAGCGGTTCGAAGCGGTCGAGATCGAGCTCGGGAGCCCGGTCGTCTTCATCGGACCCAACAACTCCGGCAAGACGTCGGCCATGCAGGCGCTCGCGCTGTGGGACATCGGGCTGCGGCGATGGAACGAACAGCGGGGTGGCCACAAGACACCGGGGAAGCGGCCAGGGGTAGCCGTGAACCGCCGGGATCTGGTCTCCATCCCGGTGCCCCATGCCAATCTGCTCTGGCGGGGACTGAAGGTGCGGAATGTGCACACGGCAGCCGGAAAGACCGTCAGGACCAGCAATATCAGGATCGATGTCACCGTCAGCGGTCTCCGGGAGGACGATGCCTGGGAGTGCGGCCTCGAGTTCGACTATGCCAACGAAGAATCCTTCTACTGTCGGCCCCTGAGGCTGTCGGAGGACCGGAACCCCGCTCGAATGCTCGTCCCCGCGGCGGCCGGGGAGGTGCGAATCGCGTTTTTCCCGCCAATGTCCGGGCTGGCTGCCACGGAAACCCGTCTGGACCATGGCGCCGTCAACGTCCGCGTCGGGGAGGGACGCACCGCCGAGGTCTTGCGAAACCTGTGCCACACCGTTCACCGAGAGGGGGTCCGTTGGAGTGACCTGGTGGGCCGAATCAGGGCGCTTTTCGGCGCGCAGCTGCAGCCTCCGCGGTACATCGCCGAGCGTGGCGAGATCGCGATGAGCTATCAGGAACAGGGGATCGACCTGGATCTCTCGTCCGCCGGGCGCGGCCTGCAGCAAACGTTGCTTCTCCTGGCATACATGTACGCGAATCCGGGCGCCGTGCTGCTGCTGGACGAACCGGACGCACACCTTGAGATTCTGCGGCAACGCCAGATCTACCAGCTTCTGACCGAAACGGCCGAGGAGACCGGCAGCCAGATCATCGCCGCCAGCCATTCCGAAGTGCTGCTCAACGAGGCAGCCGGCCGCGACATGGTCATCGCGTTCGTGGGCAAGCCGCACCGGCTGGACAATCGGGGCAGTCAAGTCTCGAAGTCGCTCAGGGAGATCGGCTTCGAGCACTACTATCAGGCGGAACAGACCGGGTGGGTCCTCTTCCTGGAGGGATCGACCGATTTGTCCCTGCTCCGGGCTCTTGCCGCGCGCCTCGACCACCGGCCGGCCCTCCACGCTCTTGAACGGCCGTACGTGCATTATGTCGGCAACCAGCCGATGGCTGCCGCCAATCATTTCCACGCCCTGCGCGAGGCGCTCCCCGGTCTTCGCGGGGTCGCACTGTTCGACCGGCTCGACAGAGAGCCCCCGGATGCAGGGTCGGTGGAGTGGCTAATGTGGGACCGGCGCGAATTCGAGAACTATGTTGCAACGCGCCGGACACTGGAACGCTATGCGGCGGCGTCGGGAAAGGACGCCACGCCGGGGCCGCTCTTCGCCGAGTCGGAGCGGTCCAGGCGGGTTGCCGCCATGAGGCGTTCGATCGCATCGATCGAAGAAGCGATGAGGAAACTCGGAAAGGGTTCCCCCTGGGATCCCGGCGTCAAGGCCAACGACGATTTCCTCGCGCCGCTGTTTGCGGACTATTTCGAGAGTTTGGCCCTGCCGAACGTCATGCCGAAGAAGAGCTTTCATGTGCTGGCCCGCCACGTACCGAAGGACGAAATCGACCCGGAGATCAAGGAGAAGCTCGACGTTATCGGGCGGGTCGCCGAGGAGGTTGATGGGCCGGGTAGGATCGAGCGGGCCCGGTAGCGGGGGCGAGCCGCTCGGAAGGTGCGGTCGTTCGGCAAGAGACCGTTGTCGGGGTCCGCGAAGACAAGATCACAGTCGGCGAGCAAACGCCGACACCGGTTGAACCACTGCTGCCGCCGGCTCGCGCGTTCTCCGACCTTCACTCCGTCAAGCGTGAGGCGGTCTGCGGCATAGACGGCAGGGTCGAGAACAAGTGCCCGCCGGGCGGGCGGTTCCCAGCTGTCAAGATAGCTCACGGCGAATCCATCCACCGCCCCGCCCGCCATGGTATCTTTCCCACCACCCCACCCAATCCCCACAGT
>CAZTOF010000651.1:0-4495 GCA_964615515.1 uncultured Gemmatimonadaceae bacterium | reverse complement strand
ATGTCGCTGGGCATTGGCACCGGTTCCGCCTTGGGGTGGATCAACCTGACTACTTGCGACTCCTCCGGTTCTTCGCCTCGATGCTTGGTCGTGCCGCCCTTCACCCTTCGGTGACCCGACGGGCGGCATCCTACGAGTCTCATCCGTCATGGGTTTCAATCCCAGCCTCGGAGCCGAAAGCAGCGGCGGTCGACCCCGGCCCATGGCGAGAGCTTCCGGGGGCCGAACCGTCCGCACGGTTGGGATCGGGAGCTTCACCGCGAATGCCGTGGAAGACGGAGTGTAGGTGTCCATCGGGGATGTGCAGCCCCCCGTGTCGAACTGGTGTTTCGGCGTCTCCATGCTTGGACGCTGAAGAACCGATCGCGGGGAAGTCAACCTGTGAGAGATTACCCACAAGTCCCACGACGTTTCGGGGTGTCCCGTGAGGTTCGCGAGCCGTTGGACGCCGCCGCCAGCGGCTCGTCAAAACGCCCCCCTCGGGGTTCCCACGGGCCATCAGGCGTGGGGATCCGGCTCGACGGAGCGAATCGGCTTGGGCACGGCCCGATTCGCGCCCGGAGGCACGTGAGGGGAATTTCCCCCCGGGATGGTCGAGGGTTTTTCCCGTCAAAATACCAGGGTTTTTCCCGTATCGGCTCGGAGCCGGGATGGCGATACTGTAGTTGTCCTTCCGCGTAAACCGGCGCGCAAGTGACAGACACTACTCCCCAACGGAGGAGGGAGACCATGAAGAAGGCCATTTGGGCCATCACGATGTCGGCCGTGGCCGTTGTGGGGGCCGTGACGGCACCGCCCCCAGCGGCCGCCAGCGACATCCGCCCGTGCCACGAGCACAAGTGTCACGACAACGAGGAGTGCGAGTGGTGGGACTGCACCGCGTGCCTCACTCGCCCGGGGCACTGCAGGTAGGTGCCTCCACAGGGGTGGTGCTTGCGGCGGCTAGGCAAGCACCACCCCGAACGGCAAGAACGTTCACGTACGCACCAAAACCGATTCGGACGAAAGTATGCCCCCCTCCGACACGAATGATCACGCCACCTCCGCTCACCGAGGCCGGCTTCTCACTCTGGCAGCAATCGTATCGACCGTGTGCGCCGTGTACGTCGTATCGGCACGGGTTAGGGCAGCGTGGCTCGTTGACACGCCAGGGCCACGAACCGAAACTGTCGAGGACTGGCGCGAATATGGCCTAGCGGGACACAGGATGGGTCCCGAGAACGCTCCGGTCACCATCGTCAACTTCTCCGACTTCGAATGTCGCTTCTGCGCGAGGCAAGCACCGGCCTTGAAGGTGATCCGTCAACGCTTCGGCGACCAGGTGGCAGTGGTATACCGTCACGTTCCGGGGCTGACGCCGGAGGTTGGGCGGCCAGCCGCCATCGCGTCAGAGTGTGCAGCGTTGAATGGGTTCTTTGAGTCGTACCACGACGCCTTGTTCAGGCAGCAGGATTGGCTCGTCCTGGATCCGTGGATCACGTTGGCGCAGGAAGTCGGGGGAGCAGACGCAGACGAGTTCGCTTCCTGCCTTAGCGATCCGGCAACGGCGGCGAGAGTGAATCGCGATACGATCGCAGCTGCCAAGCTGGGCGTGGACGCGACCCCGACGCTGCTCATCAACGGGCTCAAGGTCGTTGGGTACACGCCTGCCGACACGCTTGCCATCTACGTCGAAGCCAGCCTGGCTGCCGAAGAGCGGCGTCCGAACTGATGGCGAGAGGAACCCGGGTTCGTAGCGCGTCTAAGCTGACCCGGAATGGCTGGTCTGCGGTGTCTGTCCTGACATCGGTTCTGTCGATCGTGAACGCTGGGTGTTCGGAGGCGTCGGAGCAGCCGCCGGTTGCAGTGAGCGGTCCTCGCGATTCCTTGGGACTCCGTAGCATCCACGTTCCCGACCTCGACGATCTGAACGCTCCTGAAATCACAATGCGGCTGATCCACACGACCACGGCCGATCCTGGATTGGGACATGTCGCGGGAGCCGTGTTCCTTTCCGACTCATCTCTACTTGTCGCTGACCGAAGGTCATTTGAGGTCATCGCGTTCGACCGATCTGGCAGCGTCGTGGAACGCACCGGGCGGTGGGGGGACGGACCCGGTGAGTACAAGCACCTGACTCGTCTGGGCATTGGAGCGGATGGCACACCTTTTGTCTATGATCGGCTCCAGCGAAGATTCACCTTCCTTGATTCGCGCGGACGAGCGACCCGGGTCCAGAGCGTTACACGAACGGGCGAATTGATACCCTTGGCCCTCTTGGAAACGGGACAGTTCCTGTCGGTGTACGAGCCGAGGCCGCTTCTGCCGCCGGGGGTACAGCGCGGACCGCTCATACTCCTGCTGGCAGACTACTCGGCGGAAGATGCCCGGGACCAAAGGGCCGAAAGCCTGGGCTCTTGGCCGGGTATGGAACGCCATGTCTCCCTAGACGGCAACGAATGGAACCCGGTCGGGTTCGGGGCCACGACCCTTTATGCGGGACGAGGCGCATACACGGTAGTTGCTACCAACGACCCGGTCGACTTGACGCTCTACCGAGAGTCGGCCACACTTCTCCGGATACGCGGGGGGTATCGCGATCGTGTAGTTACTGGACGCGACAAGGCAGCGTGGATCGAACGCTTTCTGTCGATGTATCCGGAACAACGCCGACCGGCCAAACGCACGGTTCTTGAGCGGTCGGGAGTCCGGGAGCACTACCCGGCTTTCGGGGCGGTCGCGGTGGACGGGGAAGGCAGAATCTGGATCGGAGGCTTTGCCGGGCCAACAGAGCGGCAGCGCAAGTGGACGGTCTTCGATGCAACTGGTGCCCCGGTCGGTGGTCTAACGCTGCCCGTCTTTCGACCGGAGTGGAACCAGTACGGACGAGGTGGCCAGAGGGGACGTGAGCCCGTCGGGCGGGAGGTCACGATCCCGAACGCAAGCCATGAGCTGTTGGACGTAGGCACTGGTCGACTTGCCGTTCTCCGCAGGGTCGAGTTCGGTGACGAGTTCATAGAAGTGTACGAGGTCGATATCCCGCAGTAATCCCGATCTTCGAGGCGACGATGTACAGGGAGGACGCGCCGACACAGCGGGTCACGGAGCTGAGCCCATCCTCTTTGACGGCGGCGCTCTCCGCGCGGCCCGGTTTCGACCCTACCCTTACCCCTCGGGAGGGTGAGATCGTCGATCCTGGCCCATTCCAAGGCCCGCAGGTTACCCGAAACGCCCCTTGATCGCACGGAAACCGCGTCTGAGCCACCGTTAGAGGCTCCGGCACGTCCCGGCACCGCTCTCCGGCGTCGGGAGCATTAGATTTGCAAGTTCCGCCTCCCATCCGTCCGCCCAACGCTATCCATGCCCCTGACAAAGCTCGGCAAGATCATCCTCGGCAACCGCCGCGCCGGTGCTCCAGACCCCCAAAGCGAGGAACCGGCTCCGGCCACGCCGGTTCGGACGGGTTCCCCGACGGAGATCGATCCCCGGCTCAAACAGTTGGTTGAGCGGGCGGCGCGACCGGGCGCCGTGAGTCTGTGGGACGTGCTGAACGGGGACGAGCGCGAGGAGGGCGTTCGGTGGTTCATCGAGAGCGAGGACATCGGACGCGAAACGGTCTGCAAGGCGGTGGCCGAGACCCTGAATTTTCGTCCGCAGATCATTCGCCGTTGGCCACTCGACAAAATCGTCCGGACCACTTGCACCGTTCCACTGCAAGAGCCGATGGTCACGCAGCTCCTCCTCCTGGCCAGCGTCGAAACGCCCGCCCGCCTCCCGATGGTCACGGCCCTCTTGGACGGCCTCGGGATACCGCACGACGATGGCGAGGTCGAATCGGTCGAGAGCATGGACGCCTCTCAGGACGCCTTGGCGAGCGTCGCTGCCAAGATGGCCGACAAGTACGGGGACCGGGTCGTGGCCCTGTACCTCCTCGTTCTTTGGGGGGTCGGGGCGCCTCTGGGCGAGAAGTCGCGCGCATGGCTGAAGGATCGTTGGGCTCTGGGTGACCCGGGAGGCGTTCCTGAGCCGCAGAACGCCGCACGGCGAAGCGCGGCGAGGACGGCAGCCGAGACATCCGACGCGGCGGATGTTCCGCAACGTCAGGCGGCGGCGGTGCTGGACGGGGAAGGCCGTACCGAGGACGACCCCGGGGACGTTTCCACGCCATCGACAGGGATCATTGAGGAGGCTTCAGGTGATGAACCCGATGGGGAAGCCGCCCCCGCCCGCCGACATCTCAAGTCGTCCTCCCGTCCGGGATCGCTCACGATCCTGGACCGGCTTATCGAGCGGGCTCTCGACGAAAGCGCGCGGGAGACGAGGGGGGCGCTGAGCGAGGACGAGATCGACGTAGTGATCGAGGAGTTCATCAGGCTCAACGGCACCCGGCATGAGTCCTACTTCCACGCCGGGTACAGGGACGCGACCTTCGGCCGCGGCGCGGACGACTCCTTGAGCGTCAAGCACCCGGCGCGTCTGCGATGGTACTGGACGGGAGCCGTGAAGGCATGGGCGG
>CAZTOF010000650.1:0-2846 GCA_964615515.1 uncultured Gemmatimonadaceae bacterium | reverse complement strand
CTGCACGGCCCCTCCGGATAGCGCGGCCGACGCCGGACGCCGACTCCATTCCCGGCCCCGCTGCCGAGCCGATGCCGAGGTGTCCCCGGCCACCGAAAAACTACCCCTTTCGGACTCGAAATGCCGCTCTTCCGCCCCCCGGACCGGCCATTTCCGGTCTCGCACCTGCCCGGCGGGTTGCAAAACGCCGCTCAGCCCCCCATCCTACCCTCCGACCCGGAGTTTCATGAATAATGCGGGCGGATAGGAATTGGCACAACTGACCCCCAGCGACACGGGCTCATTGGGACTGTAAAGCACACTTTACACTATGTGATGTGTAGTATACAATCTCCTTGGACCAGCCGGTCCCGCTTCCCCCCGTCAGCCCTCCCCTTCGTCGCGATCGTAGACCAGGACGACCGGGGCGGGTGGCTCGTCAACCCGGTGGATCTCGCGAGTCATCCGCAGCCTGCCGTCGACGACCTCCAGCACTTCCGTGACCCACCCCTTCGCACCCACTTCGTGCTCGAGTCCCAGTCTGCCTTGATCCCAGAAGACCCGGGTGCGCACCTCCCACTCTCCCTCGGTCTGCCTGACCCACCGTCCGTTCAGCGGCACCTCGACGTCCTGTCCGGACACGGTCATGTACACCAGTTTCGCCGAGTCCGCCCGCAGGGTCAGTATCTCCGGTCGGCGCCGCAAGACTTCGTAGGTGGCCTCCTGAACCCCCGGTGACGCGACCCCTTCCGTTGCTCCGGTCATGTAGCTTCGCCCACCCGACCGGATCATCGTGAAGCTCGTCAGTTCTCTTCTTGTCGGAGTGGCGATCTGCGCCGAACTGCCGGCCTCATCCAGCACCCACACGCCGGTGAGGTCCGCGAAGAGGGCCTCGGCCTCCGCTCCGGTCACGGGGGGAGCGCTTCCACCGGAGGCGCAGGCGGCCGCGAGCACCGTCGCGCCGGCAAGTGCCGGCCACCGCGCGCAGGGGCTGCGGAACAGGAGCGTTGCCATGTTCTTCATCCGATGATCTCCTTCCTGCGGTCACTTCCCTTCGTCCCGATCGTATCTCAGGACGATCGGGGGCCACGTCTCGCCGGTGATGCGTATCGTCCGGGTTACTTCCAGCCGCCCATTGACGAGATCCAGGGTCTCGCGAACGCGCCAGACATCGATGTCGTGCTGAAGGCCCAATCTGCCTTCTTCCCAGAAGACCCGGGTGCGGATGATCTGCCGGTTCACCTGTCGCGATACCGCTCTTCCGCTCTTCGGGACCTCGATGCTTTCTCCGGTGGAGGGAACGTACGCCATCGCTTCCGCGTCGACCCGAAGCGTCAGGCCGGCGGGCCGGTCCATGAACACCATGAACGCGGCCCGCTGGCGGGCCGCCGCCTGGAAGGGTGACGCCCCCGCACTCGATGTCGTTACCGGCGGCATTTCGATCTGCGCCGTGCTGATGGACTCGTTGAGCACCCAGTCTCCCGCCAGTGCGGCGAAGGCCGCCTCGGCCTCCGGTCCGATCACAGGGGGTGCGCCTCCACCCGAAGCGCACGCGGTGGAGAACGCGGCCAGCGCGGCCAATGCCACCTTTCGAGCGCCGGCGCCGTGGTTCGTGAACGTCGCGTTGGTTCTCATGTCATTCTCCTTGTCGGCCGTCATACGATCTCCTCTCGGTGACGCTCGAGCACGCTCGTGCAGGATCCGTTCGCCCGCCATCAGGTCACCGGCCGCCCCTCCTCGTCCTCTTCCGCCAGGTGCAGCTCCAGCCACGCCGTCCAGCGTCCCCACAGGTCGAGGATCGACTCGAGCGTCGCGGGGCCGTGGTCCTCGTACGGATAAAGATACATCGCCGCGTCCTTGCCCAGGCCGTTCAGCGCGTGGAAGAGGCGCGGCGCGTGGTCGGGGGCCGTGCCGACGTTCTGGTCGTGCATGCCGTGGTACATGAGGAGCGCGCCGGTGAGGTTGTTGGCCCACATGAAGGGCGACATGCTCAGGTAGACTTCGCGCGCGTCCCAGAAGTGGCGGCGCTCGGTCTGGAAGCCGAGCGGGGTCAGCGTGCGGTTGTAGTTGCCGTCGCCCGCGATGCCCGCCTTGAAGAAGGGCGTGTGCACCATCGCGTTGACGGTGCCGAAGGCGCCGTAGGAGTGGCCGCCCAGGCCGAGCCGGCGCCGGTCGATGATGCCGCGCGCGTCCAGCTCGTCGATCACGGCGGCCAGGTTGTTGCGCAGGTCGTGCTCGTAGTTGTTGTTCATGCGGCCCGACTCGCCCACGATCGGGGCGTCGGGCTCGACCACGACGTACCCCAGCCGGATGAGGTACTCCATGGAGCGGGTGCCGAAGCCGGGGAAGGCGTTCCTGTTGTAGGTGCGGCCACGCTCGTCGTACGACTCCTGGTCCTCGTACTCGCGCGGGTAGAACCAGAACATGGCGGGGCGCCGCTCGCCCTCCACGAAGTCGTGGGGCATGGTGACGTTGACGAGGAAGCGGAAGCCGTCGGGGCGCTCCACGGTGAAGCGCTCGCGCGGCGCGTTGGTGATGTCGGGGGTGTAGTCGACGTTGTCGGTCAGGCGGGTGCGCGTGTCGCCTTCGACGAGATACGCCTGCCCGATCTCCATGGGCGTCTCGCGATGGACCACGAAGCGGCCGGCCGCCGCGTCCAGCACGGCGGTGATCCGCTCCCACTGTCCGTCGTTGGAGCTCTCGTAGACGCGCTCCTTGTCGCCCGTGCGGATCACCACCCGGTCCAGGAAGCTCCTGGGGGACTCTTCCAGCGGGTCCTCGAAGTAGCGGGTGCCGCGCAGGAAGACCGACGCCTCCTCGCCCTCGCCGGCGACCTCCACGATGTGGCCGCCGCCTCCGCCGAAGCG
>CAZTOF010000649.1:0-2673 GCA_964615515.1 uncultured Gemmatimonadaceae bacterium | reverse complement strand
TCAGTACGCCTCGACCACGACCGCCCCGCCCTGCCCACCCCCGATACAGGCCGATCCGAGCCCGTAGCGCGCACCGCGGCGCCGCAATTCGTGGAGCAGATGCAGCGTGATCCTCGCCCCCGAAGCCCCCAGCGGATGCGTGATCGCGATCGCGCCGCCGTTCACGTTGGTGCGCTCGGGATCCAGCCCCAGCTCCTTTTCGACGGCCTTGTACTGGGGCGCGAAGGCTTCGTTGACCTCGACGAGGTCCATGTCCTCCAGCCCGAGCCCGGCGGAGGCCAGCGCCGCCCGGGCGGCCGGCGCCGGCCCGATCCCCATGATGCGCGGATCCACGCCCGCGAACCCCCACGAAACCAGGCGGCCGATCGGCGAGGCCCCGTTGGCCTCCGCCCAGCCCCGTTCGGCCAGCACCACCGAGGCGGCCCCGTCGCCGATGCCGCTGGCGTTGCCCGCGGTGACCAGTCCGTCCTTCCTGAAATAGGGGCGCAGGCGGCCAAGCGCCTCCATGGTCGTGTCGGGCCTCATATGCTCGTCACGCGCGAAGCGGGACTCGCCCTTTCGGGTCTTGACGGTGACCGGCTCGACCTCCGCGTCGTAGCGGCCCGCGGCCCACGCCGCGCTGGCCCGTTGCTGGCTGTTGAGTGCCACCTGGTCCGCCTCCTCCCGGGTCACGCCGTAACGCTCCGCGAGCTCCTCCGCGGTCTGCGCCATGGTGAGGCCGCAGTGAGAGTCGAGGAGCGCCTCCCACAGCAGATCCTGCAGGCCGTTCGCCGCCGGACCGAGCCGCAGCCCCCCCCAGCGGGCGCCCCGTATGACGTGGGGTGCCTGGCTCATGGACTCCGCGCCGCCGCAGAGTGCGACCTCCGTCCCCCCCAGCAGGATCTCCTGCGCGCCAGACACGATGGCCTGGAAGCCGGAGCCGCACAGCCGGTTCACCGTGATGGCCCCGGCCTCCCGGGGCACCCCCGCGCGGAGGCCGACGTGCCGCGCCAGGTAGATGGCGTCGGCGGCGGTCTGCAGGGCGTTGCCGTAGAAGACGTGGCCCACCTGCGCCGGCTCGATTCCGGCGGCCTCCAGCGCCGCCTGCGCCGAGAGCACGCCGAGGTCCGTGGCGCTGAAATCCTTCAGCGATCCGCCAAAGGTGCCGAAGGGCGTTCGCTTCCCCGAGAGAAAGACGATTTCCCTTTCGAAGCCCTGTGTTCCCATGTATCGCTCCTGCGGTGCTTTACCGCTCTTTGAATTGACCGTCCGGCTTCGCACGAACGCTGTTTCGCCGCCCACGGTACGCCTCGCCCTCCGGGTCCCCCTCCACCCCGCTGCGCGCTCCCGTGCTCCCGGAAGGACACCCGTGAAGGGACTGAAAGCTACATGCGGGCAAAGGCGGGATTCAAGCCGCGCATCGGGGCCGGCTACACAGCGCCGGATGGGTCTTTCCACGGGCTGTCAGCCCGCCAGCCGTGCCGCCATCCACTCCCCGACCCCCCTTGTCGTGGCATTTCCACCCAGATCGGGAGTCGTCACGCCCTCGCGGATCGAAGCCGCGATGCACGCGTCGACATCCGCCGCGGCCTCGTCCACACCCAGGTGGGTCAACGAGAGACTCACGCAGCCGACCGCCGCCACCGGGTTGGCGGTCCCTCTGCCCGCAATGTCCGGTGCCGACCCGTGCACGGGCTCGAAGAGTGCCCAGGAGCCGGGGTTGACGTTCCCGGACGGGGCAAGACCCAGCCCTCCCGTGACCTGAGCCCCGAGATCGCTGAGGATATCGCCGAACAGATTGGATGTGACGACGACCTCGTAGCGGTGCGGGCGCCTCACCAGGTCCATCGCCATGGCGTCGACGTACATCACGTCCTGGGCGATATCCGGGTATCCCGCCCCGACCTCGGCGAACACCCGGCGCCACAGCCCCCCCTCGTACCGGAGCACATTCGCCTTGTCCACCAGCGTGACCCGCCTCCTGCCGGCGCACGCCGCGTGCGCGAAAGCCGCCCGTACGATTCGATCGACGCCCTTCCAGGTGTTGACGCTCTGCTCGGTGGCGATTTCGTCCCTGGACCCCGTCTTGAAGCTGCCCCCCACGCCGGCGTACAGCCCTTCGGTGTTCTCCCTGAAGAAGACGATGTCGGTATCGGGGTCGGGGTCCCGGAGCGGGGAGAGGGCAGGGACGAGGAGCCTGCAGGGGCGGAAGTTGATGTACAGGTCGGCCGAGAAGCGCAGACCCAACAGGATGTCGCGGGCGTGCGCGTTGTCGGGGACCCTCGGGTCGCCCAGCGCGCCCAGCAGCGCGACGTCGTACTCGCCGATCAGCCGGTCGCGCTCCTCGTCGGTGATGGTCACGCCGTCGCGCAGGTAGCGGTCCGCGCTCAGATCCCAGCGATCCAGGGTGACCTGCAGGCCGTGCCTGGCGGCTGCGGAGGCCAGGACCATCTCCGCCACTTCGATGACCTCGGGTCCGATGCCGTCCCCCCCGATCAGCGCGATTCTGGCCAAGCAGTCGCTCCCCGGTTGCGATGTCTCGTCTTCGGACCTGCCCCGCCACGAACGGGTCCCTCGCGCCGCAACACCCCGGAGCGCCGCCTCCCGTTCACCACGGTGCGGCTACGAGTACGTGGATGAAGTTCCGCGCGCGGCCTGTCCACGGGTTCCTGGCAGTCCGCGGATAAGGTCCCG
>CAZTOF010000648.1:0-2016 GCA_964615515.1 uncultured Gemmatimonadaceae bacterium | reverse complement strand
GGTTTGGACCAGCTGTCGCTGTTCGCTCCGGGGCATCCGGCGGTGGACCGGCTTCTGGCTCTGGAGTTGGACCACATGACACCGCTGGAAGCGTTGAACTTGCTGCATGAGCTGAAGGCGGAGGCGGGCTCGTGAAATATTTCACAATCTCACGGTGCGGCTGCGCGGCGGTCGCCGCGGCGGCGCTGCTGGCCCAGGCCTGCGGCGGCGACCGGGATATCGAGAAGCCCACGCCCCTGTTCACCGAGAGCCCGGTGGAGTACCCGCTCGAACTCTGGGACCGGGATGTCGAGGGGAGCACGCTGGTGCGGGTCCTGGTCAACGAGGAGGGCGGCGTGGACAGCGTGGTGGTCGAGGAAGGCAGCGGCCACGCCGCACTCGACTCGGCGGCGGTGAAGGGGGCTCTCTCCATGCGGTTCGAGCCGGCGCGGAAGGAGGGGGAGCCGTTGCGGGTGTGGGCCCGCGTCCCCGTCCACTTCTCGAAGGATGCGCAGCCCGCCGGGGCGGGCCGGCAGCCGGGGCCGGAGACCGGGAACACCGCGCGCTCGTCCGGGGAAGACCCTGGCGCGGCAGGGTGGCGCGGGTGAGCGGCCGGACCGGGACCGGCCGGGCGCCCCGTCACGGTGAGCCGTACGACGATGTCCTCGACCTGGTGGGGTGGACGCCTCTGGTCCGTCTGAAGCGGGTGACCGGCGGGATCCGCACCCCCGTCTACGGCAAGGCCGAGTTCATGAACCCGGGGGGGTCGGTGAAGGACCGGATCGGTCTTGCGATGATCGAGGCTGCGGAGAATGCCGGCCTGCTGGAACCGGGCGGAACGGTGGTCGAGGGCACGAGCGGCAACACGGGGCTGGCGCTGGCGATGGCCGCCGCGTCGCGCGGCTACCGCTGCATCTTCACCATGCCCGACAAGATGAGCCGCGAGAAGGTCAAGCTGCTGCGCGCCTTCGGGGCCGAGGTCGTCATCACGCCCACGGCGGTGCCGCCCGACCACCCTGACCACTACGTCAACCGGGCCCGCAGCATCGCCGAGACCACGCCCGGCGGGTTCCTGGCCGACCAGTTCTACAACCGCGCCAACCCGGAGGCGCACTACCGGACGACCGGTCCCGAGGTGTGGGAACAGAGCGGCGGCGCGGTGACGCACTTCGTCGCCGGCGCGGGCACCGGCGGGACGATCTCGGGGGCCGGGCGGTATCTGAAGGAGATGAACCCGGAGGTGCGGGTGGTCGGGGTCGATCCGGTGGGCTCGGTCATTTCGGGGTTCTATCACACGGGGACGGTGGGCACCGGCGAACCCTACAAGGTCGAGGGTCTGGGCAACGACAAGATCCCCGGCGCGCTGGACATCGAGTACCTGGACGAATACGTGACGGTGACCGACGGCGAGGCCTTCGCCATGGCCCGGCGCCTGGTGCGCGAGGAGGGGCTCTTCGTGGGAGGATCGACCGGCCTGATCGTGCACGCCGCGGTGGCCGAGGCGCGCCGTCTGGACGACCCGGACGCCTTCGTGGTCGCGGTGCTGTGCGACTGGGGCGAGCGCTACCTCACGAAGCAGTACGACGACGAGTGGATGCGCAACAACGGGTTCCTGGCGCGGAGGCGGGCGACGGTGGCCGAGATGGTGGCCGCCAAGCTCGAACGGCTCCCGGGGCTGCTTACGGTGACGCCATCCACGCCGGTGCGCATGGCCGTGTCGACGCTGTCGTCCCACCACGTCTCGCAGCTGCCGGTCGTGGTCGACGGCGAGTGCATCGGGAGCGTCGCCGAGCGCAGGCTGATGAGTGCGGTGCTCGCCGACCCGGAGGTGCTGGAACAGGATGTCGAATCCGTCATGGAGGCACCCTACCCGGTCCTGGACGAGCACGCCGACGCCGAGGCGGCCACGAAGCTCCTGAGCGGGGGCGCGCACGCGGTGCTCGTCCGGGTGAACGGGACGCTCGACGGCATCCTGACGCGCCACGACCTGGTGCGGGCGCTGGCGGCCGCGCCTTGACGGAGGCGCCGGGGGGGGAT
>CAZTOF010000647.1:0-2324 GCA_964615515.1 uncultured Gemmatimonadaceae bacterium | reverse complement strand
GGCGTCTTTCGCATGCGGTGGTGCAGGGCCGCAATGTCGGCACGCTGAACGTCGGGAACGAGCCGCTTGCCGATCCGAGGGTCGATGTACATTCTTACAAAGCGGCCGTATTCCTCTGCCGTACTCGGCTTGCAATGAGACGGGACATACTCTTCCAGGAACCGCTCTCCGAGATCCCGCACGGTCGGCATCTGCTTGTTCCGTCCGCTCCAGTCCGCGGGGTGCTTGCCGGCGCGGGCTCCCATGATGATTTCCGCCGCCAGGGTTCGCGCGTGCGCCGGCGCCACCGCTCCATGATTTCCGATGGTCACCTTCACCGGTCGACCCCGGAAGCGTGTCTTGACGATGTAGACCTTGCGGCCCGAGGGGTGGACTCTGACCCCGAAGCCCTTGAGGTCGTCGTCCCAGACCACGCGCTCGCGGTCCGTCGCAGGGAGGGCGTCCACGGTCCGTTTGGTGATCTTGGGCATCGCGATGGCCTGTTGCAACGTGAAACTAGGTACCATATAGGTACCTGGAGAGAGAAAGTCAATGCGCGTGACCGGATGCGCACGCGCCCCGGGGTCCCCGTAACCCCTTGTTATTTAGTACGATTGCGCGGACACACGCATCTTTGTCAACGACCTATAAACAAACTTTTAATCAGGTGGTCGTTGGTTCGATTCCAACACGGCCCACCAAACAACACACTGAATGAATTGGATATTTTTGGAAGAGGATGAGTATGATCCAGGAAGAAAATTGGCGCTGGGAAGCAATTGGGAAGCATCGGGAATCGTAGCTTCGTCGTCATCGTCGGACGAGCCGACCGCCAGACCGTTGAAGCGTGTGGTAGGTGTAACGCGTCGGTAAACGGGTGATGGAGGGAAACGTTGCCTCCATCGACTACACGAGAGCGTCGGCCCACGGCGAGCAACTCCAGGACAGCAGATTGCTGTTAGGCCCTGCGCCCACCCACTGAACGAAGGGTTACGTGTGCCCAAGGCCCAGCATCGACGGTTGTGATGCGCCTGGTGGCGTGGAACTGTGCGATGGCGTTGCGTCCGGACCTCGCCGTGATTTCCGAAGCGGCCGAGCCGGGACGGCTACTGGAACGGGTTCCGGCACTTGCCGAGGCGGCCCTCGTCTGGGTGGGCACCAATCCGCACAAGGGGCTCCTGCTGGCCGGATTCGGCACGACCCGCCTGGAATTCAACAGACACCGCCATGACAGTCGCCTGCACTGGATGGCGCCGGTTACGGTCGGAGGGCTACCGGGTCTGGACCAGTCCGTTCACCTGCTCGGGGTCTGGGCCCAGAACGCCAGCGAGGGCAATCGACAGAAGTACAATCCGGGGTTCCTGCAGCGGGCGCTTCGGCGCTGCCGCCGGTTCCTGGGTTCGGCTCCCGCCGTCGTCGCGGGTGACTTCAACAATCATGTGCAGTGGGACCGGCCCGGTTGGCGGATGAACCATGTCAACGAGATCCGTGCCCTGGCGCGCCTCGGACTGGTCAGTGCGTACCACGTCTCGCGGGGTGTGGAGGCCGGAAACGAGCCCGAGCCGACTTTCTACTGGCGCCGTCGGGCGGTTGACGGCTATCACATCGATTACGTGTTCATGCCCGAGGTTTGGACGAACTGGGCGTTCCACCTGACCGTGGGTCCATACGAGGAGTGGGTCGGTTCCGGCCTGAGCGACCACGTACCGCTGGTGCTCGAAACAACGCCGCCGCAATGCCGGTGAGGAAAGGAACGACCGCATGTTCCAGGCGTCGACGGTGCCGTACCTGCGTCAACTCAGGAAAGGCGCCGATAGCGATTCAATGCCCTTGCTCTCTTATCCCGGGGCAGGTGCTTCGAAACTATCTTGAACGCGTTGTCCAGGCCCCATGCGTTTCCCGCATCCACTATCGCTTCGCCCGACGCCTCCGTGGTCCTGCGAGCGGGGATCTTGACTCTGTTGGACAGCTCCACCACCTCGCGAATTCCACCTCTGTCCGAAACCACAATCGGGGCGCAGCACTCGATTGCCCGTCCCATCATCAGTGTCGCCAGACGCCCCGAATCGGTCGGAAGCCGATCCCAATGGTTCCAGAGGATCGGGGCACACCCCATCTCCTTCGTGCGGTCGAGCGCTCGGAAGCACGCGGCCGCATCGAGAATTCGCTCCTTCGGAACCACCTCCGCGCGAACCGGCCCGTGGTCGGTTTCAATGCGCGGACCGGCATGGACAGCGTTCCAGCCCGAGCATCCGAGGACGGCTGGCTGCCCACCTCTCAGCGCAACATGGACGGGCTTTCGAGGACGTCCGTTCCGGGCGCTCTTCGGTTTCCCGGCCATTGGA